>DBWK01000133.1:0-275 GCA_002308875.1 Treponema sp. UBA1240 | reverse complement strand
GGCATGATGGAAAACGACCAGTACCTTAAAATTGCTCAAACCGGCGCAAAAACAATCAGAATTGTAAAACCGTATGAGGATCATTTAAAGATACGCGACCAGTTTAAGTTTGCGGAAGATGCCGGCGCATTCGGGATTGGTATGGACATAGACCACATATTCGGCACAAACGGCTATGATGTGGTTATAGGCGAAGGAATGGCTGCGCAAACTATGGTTATGCTCAGTACCTACGTTGAATCAACCAAACTGCCGTTTGTGGTAAAAGGCGTTTT
>DBWK01000043.1 GCA_002308875.1 Treponema sp. UBA1240 | reverse complement strand
GTTATGCCGCGCTATTATAAAATAGACCGTGCTAAACTTGAAAAGCTTGAAGGTCCGATGGGTGTTCCGTGCGGATATACTGAAGAATGGACAGCTGTATATACGACCAATATGCCCGGAGCTGATAAAGTAAAGGTGTATTTTATTGATAACGAAAAATGCTTTGGTCGTGACGGCGTTTACGGTGTTTCGTCAGATCCTGATTTTTCCGATAATCCTTTCCGTTTTTCACTTTTGTGTAACGGAGCTTTTCAGCTTTGCCGCAAGCTTGACTGGTATCCTGACATAATTCACGCTCATGACTGGTCGGCCGCGCTTGCACCTGTCCTGCTGCGTTTTAATGAGCGGCACGGCGGTTTTGCACACACAGCAAGCGTTTTTACAATTCACAACCTCGGCTATCAGGGTGTTTACAGCAAACACTCTTATCCACTTTTAGGCGTTGACTGGAATCACTTTTATTCAGCCGGTTTTGAAGATTACGACAGGATTAACTTTTTAAAATCCGGTTTGATTTCTTCTGATGTTCTTACGACTGTTTCGCCTACTTATGCCCGTGAGATTCAAACACCCGAAGGAGGATTCGGGCTTGACGGCATATTACGGAGCCGAAGCGGCGATTTGCGCGGAATTCTTAATGGAGTTGATACGGAAGTTTGGAATCCTTCAAAAGATACGTGCATCGCAAAAACTTATACTGCAAGAACCGTTGCATCAGGTAAGGCTGCCAATAAAAAAGCCCTGCAGGAACAGATGGGGCTTGAAGTAAATCCCGATATTCCTCTCTTTGGAATTGTAACACGCCTTGTAGACCAGAAGGGTATTGCAGAACTTTTTGCTCCTACATATGGAAGTACTTACAGTATGTGCGCAAATATGCGCATTCAGATGGTTGTTTTAGGTTCCGGTGAAAGCTGGTGCGAAAACGAGCTGCGGACTCTGAACAACTCATTGTCAAATTTCTGCGCATATATCGGTTACAACGAAAAACTCAGCCACCTGATTGAAGCGGGAAGTGACTTTTTTCTTATGCCGTCACATTATGAACCGTGCGGCTTGAACCAGATGTATTCGCTCTTGTACGGAACGCTTCCTATTGTCCGAAGAACAGGCGGTCTTAACGACACCGTTCAGAACTACAATGAGGCGACCGGAGAAGGTACAGGCTTTATTCTTGATTATCTTTCTCCAAACAGTCTTTATGATACGGTCGGCTGGGCTGTTTATGCCTGGTACAACAAAAAGGACCATATAGCGCAAATGCGTAAAAGGGCAATGGCGCAGAACTTTGGTTGGGATGTTTCCGCAAAACAGTATGTGGATTTGTATGAATCTGTTCTTAAGAGGTTTAACTGATGCTCAAATACATTGTAAAAATGCTTAAATCCCTGAATGCCAATTCGCATCCGGGAGAGATTGCACATGCTTTTGCATTCGGCATGCTGCTGGGCTTTTTGCCAAAAACATCTGCTCTTTGGTATATTTTATTTATTATCTGTTTATTCCTAAGGATAAACAAGGGCGTGTTCTTTCTTTCGATTTTGTTCGGCTCTCTGATTTCGCCGCTGTTTGATCCGCTTTTTGACAATATCGGATACTGGTTCCTTACAATTCCGGCACTTGCGCCTACTTTTCAAAAGCTGCTGGATATTCCGTTCGTTGCGTTCACAAGATTTAATAACAGTATAGTGTCGGGATCTCTGATTTTTTCTATCATCGCATATATTCCGTTTTATGTGCTTATGCGTATTCTTGTTTCAGCATGGAGAAAAAAGCTTCAACCGCTCCTGGCACGGAATCCTTTGGTCAAGGCTTTTATGAAAATGCCTTTGGTTAAAAATATCGTTTCACTCGCTAAAAAGATAGAGGTTAAGTAGTATGGGTAAAGCTAAAGTTCCGTATATTTTTGATGATGATTTTTCGGAAAAAGAATTTGAAAAAAATCTGCTTTCCAAGATATATGTGCCTGCTGATCAGCAGTTTATTTCAAGCCTGTATGAAAAATCGGAAGAAGGTATTTACAGCCTGAGGGAAAATCTTGAGCTGTCAAAGCAGGAACAAAAAAAGCTGAAGACTATCGCAACACAGATAAAAAAGCAGAAAGGCCGTATTAAGCTGATTCCTCTGGCGGTTACGATTGGTATTATTGTTCTGCTTGTTCTGACGGTAAATGCTTTTAAGAATACGATTGTAAAAAAAGGTATGACAATGGCATTGGAATCGGTATTCGGAGCAAAATGTGACATTTCTTCGGTTAATCTGAAAATTTTTGATTCCAGTCTGCGCGTAAAGGAAATTGCCGTTGCGAACAAAGATGAGCCGATGAAAAACCTTTTTGAGCTGTCTGATATAAACGTAGATTTTGACTTGGTCCAGCTTTTAAAAGGCAGATTCGTTATGGATGAGATTCTTGCGGAAGGTATTCAGCTTGGTACTGACCGTGAAGTATCAGGTGAGCTTCCGAATAAGAAAAAAGATGATAAAAAAGAAGAATTGACGGAAGAAGAAAAAGCTGAAGTAAAACCCATACAGCAGCAGATTGCGGATTTGCTAAAAGAAAAAACGGGCGTGTCGGCGGAAGGCATTACTCACATGTTTTCGCAGTATGATCCCAAAAAGATGGTCAATGATTTTTATGATCAGATGCAGTCGCCCAAAATTATACAGAATCTGCAGCCTCAGGCCGAAAACCTTGTTACTGGTTGGAAAACTACTGCGGAACAAATGGACCACGATGTAAAGGACTTTACACAAAAAGCGCAGGCTCTTGTTAATACGGATATAAGCAAAATCAACGATCCTGTAGTTCTTAAGCAACTTCTCGAAAACCTGAATGCTGTTCGTACACAGGCTGAAACAATAAAAACTTCTGTTGAGAGTGCGGTTACAAAGGTAAAAGATGATGCGCAGATGGTAAACAACATTGCAAATGATATGAAAAATGCCGTTAATTCGGACTTTGCCATGGTAGACACTAAGGTAAAACAGCTTTCTTCGCTTGATATTTCAAAAGCAACAAGGCTTTTTTCCGGTGATTTGGACCAGCCCGCACTGCAATTGATTTCAAAATATCTTCCTACAGCAAAGATGGTGTTGGACAAGGTTCAGGAATTCCAACAGTCCGGTTCAAAAACTGAAAAGGAAAAGAAAACCAAGAAAAAGACTTCAACAAACCGTTTGGCAGGCAGAACTGTTGAGTACAGAAAAGACAATGTACCGAACTTTTTAGTGCGCAATCTGTCTTTGTCCGGCAAAGATGTTAAGCGGGATTTTGCACTGTCGGGTAACATAAAGAATATTTCAAACGACTGTGACAAACTGGATAAGCCTGTTGAAGCTTTTGTAAAATTAAACAGAAACAGCGTTAATACCGAAACACTGTCAGCTGTTGTGGATATGCGTAAGAACCGTGTACAAAAGGCAATCAGTGCTTCACTGACAGGCAGCGGTTATTCTTTCAATGA
>DBWK01000024.1:9660-20670 GCA_002308875.1 Treponema sp. UBA1240 | reverse complement strand
AACGAAGATGAAATCGTTTCTTCAGATGTTATCGGTATGAAGTTCGGTTCTCTCTTTGACGCTACACAGACAATGGTTTCAAAGATTGATGACAACACATTCCAGGTACAGGTTGTTTCCTGGTATGATAACGAAAACTCATACACATCACAGATGGTACGCACAATTAAGTACTTCTCTGAAAACTGCTAATTATAGATAGTTAGTCTGAGTTGAAAAGCCGGAGTAAATTCCGGCTTTTTTTGTGCCTGTTATTGGTTTTAAAAACAAAAAAGGACTGCATAATACAGTCCTTTTTAAGTATCTGTGCTATTGTCGGGTTTGACCCTGTAATCTGTTTATTTGATGGATATGATTAGTTGTTGTCTTCTGTCAGAAGTTTGTATGCATCCATCGGGTTTTCCACTTCCAGAAGTGCGTCACGCAATTCCTGATTTTTAAGACGGTTACTGAAATAAGACAAAGTTTGCAGATAATATGTATGCTGGTTGTATGCTGCCGCAATCATGAAAAGCAGACGTACGGGTGTATCATCAAAAGTTTGAAAGTCTATAATGTCAACTTTGCTGATTCCAACTGCCATAACAAGATCTGTAACGGAAGAAAGGCGGACGTGAGGAATTGCGATTCCTCTTCCTATTGCGGTTGACATAAGCTCTTCACGTTTTAAAATTTCAACGGATAATTCCTGTGTAGCCTTAATCTGCGGTGCTGTGCTTAAAACATCAGCCAGTGCGAGCAGTGCATCATGCTTTGTTGAATGATTTAAAAACACAATTCTGTCAGGAGAAAGAATGTTTTTTACCTGAATTTGCTGATTTTGCAATGCCGGTTTTTCGGATGAGGATAAACGGTCGTTTACCCATTTTTCAATCTCAGATTTTTTAAAGCGCCATACAGTACCAATTTTTCCTGACGGAATCTCGCCTTTCTGAGCCCAATCATAAACGGTTCTTTCTGAAACTCTGAGGTATCTTGCTACTTCTTCTATTGTAAGGATATCGTCTTCCACGAGAATCTCCCTTTTATGTTTTGTAATTAAGAATATTTTGCATTTATTACTGTTTTATGTCAAGTATTGCGGATGCTACTTTGCAAGTTCGTGTAAAGAATCGTAAGGATATACTCCTTCAACTGTTGTTTCAACACGGTTTTCCCAAGTGTTACCGAACACAACAGGAGCATCTTTTCCCGCAAATTCTGAAATAACCTGACGGCATGCGCCGCATGGTCCTACAGGATAATCGGATGCGGGCGTTGCGATTGCAATTGCCAAAAGTTTTCTGTACCCGGCACTAGCTGCAGTAAAGATTGCGCTTCGTTCCGCACAGTTTGAAAGACCGTAAGAACGGTTTTCTATGTTGGCACCGGAAATGATTTTTCCGTCAGGCAACAATACTGCTGCTCCTACCGGAAACTTAGAATATAGCGAATAAGAGTTTTTTGATGCTTTTAAAGCGCATTCATATAATTCTTTCAAGTTAATATCCATTAGTTTTCTCCTGTCTGTTTGGGTTTACTTCAGTTTATTTTAAATCTGTCATTGACCTAATATGGTTGATATTATACCATAAAATAGTATGAAAGAAGGTAAAAAAATAAATTTATACATTATTTTTGGATTTCTCATTGTTTTATTATATTTGTTTCTTGCAATAAAACCGCTTAGAAAAGAATTATGTTTTGAGCCCGAAAAAACACTGGTTTTGTCGGAACTTGCTGATGAACAGTTTTTCTTAAGTCCTGCTGGCGAAAAAAGCGTGTTTTGCTTCCGCCTTTCAGATTATGCCGGTTATTTGACGGAAGACGCTGAACCGGTTTTTGTCTCAAAATATCCGTACAAAGCAACACTTACCGATTCTATGTGGACTTTTTATGAAAATGATGCAGATGCAATTACTGTTAAAACGGTTGACGGTACTGAACAAGCCGTTTTAAATACAACGGGCTTTCCGTTTTTTCAGAACGACAGGCTTTTTGTTTTTTTGCCGAATGGAAACGCACTTAAGGAATTCTATTTAACCGGAAGAGAAAAATGGATTTATGAAGGCTATGCTCCTATAACTGCATATAACAGTTCAAAAACAGAAAGTGTCATCGGTTTTGCTGATGGAGAAATAGTTTGTCTTGATTCATACGGAAAACAAAAATTTTCATTTTACCCAAAAGGAAGCGATCGAGAAGTTATTTTGGGTGTTGATATTGACAGTGACAAAAAAATGATTGCCAGCGTTTCGGGCATAAACCGGCAGCGTTTTGTCCTCGTGTCCTACACAGATGATCAGCAGAAAATAGTATTTCATGAATACTTAGACGGAAATTTACGGCAACCAATTTTCGTTCATTTTGGTAAACTTGCGGATTCCGTTTATTTTCAATGCAAAACCGGACTAGGAATTATGAATTGCAGTAATTTCAAACTGAATATTGTTCCGATGACCGAACAGATTATTCAGGTTGAAGAACTTGAAGATTTGGGATTATCTCTTGTTCTTGCGGAAAACGATAATAATTGGAAAGTTTATCTGTTTGAAAATGCGTACAAACTTATAGGTACTCTGCCTTTTACCGCTGAAAGCGCTTTTTTAAAAGCAACAGAAAACGGATTTTTTCTCGGAAAAGACAATACTGTATCAAAAATAAAAATAACGTACAAATAAGGAAGTAGCCGTGAAAAAAAACATTCTGTGCGTTTTGTTGGAACTTGTGATTTTATCTGTATATGCTGTAGACTGGCCTCAGACCTCTTTTGATATGTCGGCGTTTAATACTCAGTTTGCCGGTTCAAGAGGTTCAGTTCTTTCGGCTGGCGTGGTATATTCACATCAGGAAAACGTAAAAACAGTGGATTCAGGCGAAATAATCTTTATTTCCAGCAAATCAAAAAATCTTAGCCAGTTTGATTCTCCGCTCGGAAATACAGTTATTGTAATTAATGAAGAAAATCTGATGAACATATACGGTAATTTGGACACAATCTTTGTAAAATCTTATCAGACTGGTGTTTCGGAAGATGAAATCATCGGTAAAAGCGGAAACAGCGGCTGGAAAGGTGCAAATTCAGGTTTGGAATTTCAGGTGGCGGATATTATTTCAAAAACTGTCATAAATCCTTTTATTCTTTTTTCAAAGCCGGAAAGTGTTCAGCTGCCTGTAATCGGCAATGTCACGGCAGTAAAAAAAACAGGTACTGTATATAATCTTTCCACGGTAAAGTTTTTACCATCGGATATGTATTATTTATATTTTGATAAGAATGAAAACTGTATGCCGTTCAAAATAGTTGTATTTGTAAACGGCAAGGAAGTTGAAAACATTACGTATAATATGCTCAAAATAAAAGAAAAGAGGCTTTCGCTTAACGGAAAAAATGATTACATTTTTGACGAGATTTTTCCCGGCAATAACAGGCAGCTTATTTCTTCCGTAATACTGAACAAAGGCAAAACAATCGTAATGATTAAGTTTTATGATATGAACAACAATGAAAAGAGTATTTCATATTCATTTGAAGTTCGTTAAAAAGTTGAAACAAAACAAATATTTGCTTTTTGAAAAAAAACATTGTACATTTAGTACATGGCTTCACAGCAAGATTTTTTAATTCCTAATAAAGAAGAACTTTCTCAAGCTTATGAACGGTACAAACCGGAACTTTTAGATACTGTTTCCAAAATTGAAAACAGGCTCAAGACTATGCTGAAAGTTAATTCTGCCCCCAGTTTTAAGTCCAGGGTAAAAGGATTTAACAGTTATTACCGTAAATTGCTCAGAATAAAACCGACTTCTCTCGGAAAACAGGATTTGCCTGTTCTCACCGATATGATAGGTATTCGTATTATATGTGCATTTTTGGAAGATTTAGCGGTTGTTGAAAAGCAGATTGTAGAAAATTTTGACATTGTTGAAATAGAACGGAAAGGTGCTGACAGAACGTTCAGCGAATTCGGTTATGAATCCACACATATTTTGATAAATATACCCGACGAGCTGAAAAACGAAAGCATACTTCCGCCAGGTTTGGTTTGCGAAATACAAATACGTACAATTCTTCAGGATGCCTGGGCAGAAGTAGAACATGAACTTGTATATAAATCCGAGTTTTCGCCGTTTGATCTCCCGTTAAAGCGCAAGCTTGCCTCGATGAACGCGAGTCTTAGCCTTGCCGACATAATCTTTCAAGAAATCCGCGACTATCAGAATAAACTCAACAAAGAGTTGGATCAGCGCCGATTCTCTTTTTACGATATGGCAGACAAATTATCCGAAGAAAAAGTTGAAGAAAAGTACGACATTAAATCCGTACAACCGTCAGAAACAATCGCGTCCGCTTCTCCTTATGTTCAGGGAACAATAGACGACATGATTCTTGATGCAATTCAGGCGCACAACCGCGGTCAGCTTGACCGTGCGATTGAAATCTATACAAAAATTATCAATGCGGAACCTGCTCCAAACAACATAGTTCTTGCGGTAATTTATAAGCACAGGGGAATGGCGTTTTTTGCAAAGAGCGATTTTGAATCTGCTTTAAAAGACTTTAAGTGCAGTGTTGAACAAGATCCAAAGAATTTTCGTTCCTATTACTATATTGGAATTGTGTACAGCGTATTGAATGAGGAACAGAATGCCATTGAATACTTTGACAAATCGCTTGGATTGAATTGCTATCAGGCGCATGTCTATTATAGAAAAGCACTGTCGCTTTTTCATCTTGACGATTATTCCGCCGCAATGTCCAATTTGGCAAAGGCAAAGGATTTGGGACTCGATAATCAGGAATGTCAGACACTTCGTGTGAACCTTATGCAAAAACTAAAGATGGATTAATTACGGATTATGTTGTTATAAAAATGTTTCCAAGCCCATCTATTTGAATTTTCCACGCAAAAAATGTAGAATATGCATATGATTGCTTTAGTTGTATTCCTTGGAAACTATGGAAAAGAATATGCTTCCACCAGACATAACGCCGCTTGGCTTTTGGAAGAAAACCTTCCGTTTAAAAGTGATTTTAATTGGCAGGAAAAATTCAAAGGAGCTTACTGTGTTCTGCAAAAAGAAAAAATTGTTTCCATCGCGGAGCAGGTCTGTGGCGTTGAAAATTTAAAAGTTGCATCCAATATTACGCCAAAAATATATTTTCTTAAACCCGAAACCTATATGAATCTTTCAGGCGAAAGTATAGCAGAACTTGCCGGCTTCTACAAAATAAAACCGGAAGAAATACTGATTGTGCATGATGAACTTGAACTACAGCCGGGGCAGGTGAGTCTCAAGTGGTCCGGCGGGTTAGGCGGCCACAATGGTTTGCGTTCCGCAAAAGCCTGTCTTGGAACTGCTGATTTTTGGCGGCTGCGAATCGGCATTGGTCGTCCCGACCATCCCGATGTTGCCGGTTATGTGCTTTCAAATTTTACATCTGACGAAAGGACAATTTTGTCGCAGGTATTCGACGTTTTGTCAAAATTGTTGTGCCGTATTCTTGTTGAAAATCCTGAAAACTTTGTGAAAGAATGGAGCAAAAAGAAAGTTAATGTGTGAAAATTTAAAGTTAATTGAAGATGAAGACAAATTAAAAAACGCTTTTTCAAAATTTTATAATATAATTGCAAAGTTGCGCGCGCCTGACGGATGCCCCTGGGATAGGGAACAGACCCCTCTTTCGATGCGCTCTGATTTGGTGGAAGAAACCTTTGAAGCCGTTGATGCCATTACCCAAAAAGATACGGAACATACAAAAGAAGAACTTGGAGATGTGCTGTTGAATGCGGCAATGATAACATATATGCACGAGCAGCAGAATTTGTTTAAAATGAGTGACGTTCTTGACGATGTAAGTGAAAAACTTGTGCGGCGACATCCTCACGTTTTTCCAGAATCAGCGGGAAAATCTGAAGTCACCGATAGTGTAAAAACATCTGAACAGGTTTTGAGTCAGTGGGACAAAATCAAACAGAATCTTGAAGGTCGTGCCGGAAAATCCATTTTGGATGAAGTTCCACTTGGTGTTCCTCCATTGCTCCGAGCCGCAAAAATGCAGAAAAAAGCAGCCAAAAAAGGTTTTGAATGGACTGCTGTTGAAGAAGTTTACGACAAAATTGAAGAAGAACTTGGAGAAGTTAAGGAAGCCCAAACTTTACAGGATGGCAGTGAAAAAGCAAAACTCCGTCTTGAAGAAGAAATTGGCGATTTGATTTTTTCCGTCGTGAACATTTCACGCTTTCTAAAAATTGATCCTGTTATTGCACTGGAGCGGGCAAATCAAAAGTTTTATAACAGATTCACCTTTATTGAGCAAAAAATGGCTGAAAACAACTTAACTATGGATTTTGATCACATTCAACAGATGGAAGCATTTTGGAACGAGGCTAAGAAGAGTTGACAGCTACTTGACGGTAAAAACAAATACAGATAGAGTATAATTATGTTTGAAGTAAAAGATATTGATTTATTCCAGCTTGATGAAGAAGATTTTGATACTGTAATTGCTGATGATATTGTTTTTAACGGTACAGTTAAATTTAAAAAACCATTGTTAATAAAAGGAAAAGTCAACGGAAAAATTGAGGCGGCCAGCGATCTTGTAATTGATACAGATGCTGTTGTAAAGGCAAACATAACAACAACAAAAGTTTTGGTAAGAGGCAAGGTTACCGGTAATATCTCTGCTGATGATATTGTCTATGTAACAAAAACAGGCTGTGTTACCGGAGATATAACCTCCAAAAATGTAGTTCTTGAAAACGGCTGTTTTTTTTCCGGTAAATGTACAATGGAACCTGTACAGGCATAACAGATGAAGCGTCCGTTTTTTTTAGGGATCCTGTTTTTTATGCTGTCTTTTTCGCTGGTTGCACAGCAAGAGCAAAAAAAAGACGCTTTAAAGCTTTATAATTCAGGAAATTATTCAGAATCAATTTCTGTTTGCCGCGCAGAAATCGAAGAAAATAACAAAAATTTGGACAGTTATGTTGTTTTATGCTGGGCTTTGGTAAAAAACGGTCAGTACCGCGAAGCCGAATACTGGGGAACAGAGGCAAGGAAAATTTCAAGGTATGATCACCGGATAATCGAAATTCTAGGTGAGGCAAAATACTATCTCGGTAATAATGATGCGGCGCTTCCTCTTTTTCAGGAATACGTTTCTTTGGTTTCTCCCGGAATAGGCAGCCGTTATGCAGCGTCATACTATTTTATGGGCGAAATATTCATTCGGGAAGCTCGTTATAATCATGCGGATATAGCACTTACAACTGCCGTTACTTATGATAATATGAACGATGTTTGGTGGACACGATTGGGTTATGCGCGTGAAATGTCAAGGAACTACGAAGGTGCGGAAGAAGCATATAACCATGCATTACATCTGAATCCATCCCAGAATGATGCTATCAACGGAGTTGAAAGAGTAAGCAATCATATAAAACGGTATTGATTTTTTATGAATTCTTATTTAATCCATTTTGAAACTGTAGGTTGTAAATTAAATCAAATAGAAACAGAATCCATCGCAAAGTTTTGTTCTGACCAGGGCTTTGCGGTTTCAATGAAACCGCTTACAGCCGCCGCAAAAATCGCGTCAAATCCTGTTATTTCAATAATAAATACATGTACTGTTACCGCAAAAGCGGAGCAAAAATCAAGAAGAATAATGCGTCTGCTGCTTTCAAAATTTCCCGATATGCCGGTTATTGTAACAGGTTGCTATGCGCAGGTTGAACAAAAACAGATAGAATCGGAAAGTCCTTTTGTAATAGTTGTTCCCGGTTCAATAAAAGATACTCTCGCGGATTTTCCCCTGTATCTTAAAAACTTTTTTGAAAACAACAAAACTTTTTCCGGTGCAGTCCTTGTGGACTATATCCGCTGTTGGGAACCCCTGAAAAACCGACTGAATTTTTCCAAGCAGTTAAGCCCTGAAGATCTGTCTTCCGTTAGTTTTAAACTTTCTACCGATACTTTTTATGCACATTCACGAGCTTCAATAAAAATTCAGGACGGTTGCGACAACGCTTGCTCTTATTGCAGAATATGGCTTGCAAGAGGAAAACCCATTTCCCTGCCTGTTGTTGAAGTTCTGAACCGTGTAAAACAAATAGAATCTTCGGGGCAAAAAGAAGTTGTTATAACAGGAGTTAATCTTTCACTTTACAAAGGATTTTACAAACCCGAAGGAACAGAGACTGCCGAATACTTTGATCTTGCACAGCTAATGGAATATCTTTTGAAGAACACTTCAATCATTTCTTTCAGAATATCAAGTTTGTATCCTGAACGGATAGATGATACACTTTGCAGAGTCCTTGATAACAAAAGAATCCGCCCTCACTTTCATATTTCTGTGCAATCGGGAAGCGACAAAATCCTTACAGCAATGAGACGTTCTTACACAAGTAAAACAATATGTGATGCAGTGGACCGTTTGCGCAAAATAAAACCGGACGCGTTTATCGCTTGTGATGTTATAGCAGGCTTTCCCGGTGAAACGGATGAGGATTTTATACAGACTATGGAAATGTGCAAAAAGTGCCGCTTTACATGGATTCATGCTTTTCCGTTTTCTGCACGCCCCGGAACTGCGGCGGCAAAAATGAAGAATCAGGTGCCTCAACGGATAAGCAAAGTACGCGTTAAGGAACTGACGGATTTTGCGCAACAATCCAAATACGCATACACTGAATCGTTTGTGGGCAAAATTGTAAAAGCGATTATTGAAAAACACCGAACGAATTGTGTTCGTGCCGTTAGCGAAAATTTTCTGCACATAAAAATTGAAGGTGATTACAAAGAACTGAATTCTCTCGCTGGCGAAGAAATTAATGTTTGTATAACAAAACCTCAACATACTTACGGCGCGGAAGACGAAATTGAGGCATTGGGTAAATTGTACTTGTTAAGATGAGTATTATGGCTTATAATATAAACAATAATTATTTTCTGTTGTTATGTCGATAATACGTAATGAGTATTTAAACATTTTTAACATCAAATTCAAAATAAGGCTAGTTACGTGAAAAAAAGAGAGTTTTTTGATTTTATAACATCTGTTCCAAAGGCGGAAATTCACCTGCACAGTGAAGCTGTTGTAAGCACAAAAACAATCGGCACATTGTATAAAAAACATTTTGATAAAGAAATGACAAAAAAAGAGTTGGATAATCTTTTCGTCTTTTCCAATCTTACGGAATTTGTACAGGCTTTTATAACCCTTCAAAAACTGTTCAATACTCCTGAAGATTTTGTTCTTCTTTTTGATGACATTGAAAACTATTTAAAAGAAAATAATATCGTATATTCCGAGCTTTTCTTTTCTCCCTCATCTTTTATCCGCAAGGGTTTTGCTTTTGATGAAATGATTGCTGTGTTTGACAAGTGCATAAATGCAATAAAAAAACGCAGTGGAATAGAAATCAAAATTCTGGTTGACGTTTCTAGAACATTTGGACTTGAAAACGCGATGAACAATTTGAACTATATACTTGCGAACGGCAGCAAAAACATTGTGGGAATCGGGCTCGGCGGTGACGAAGTTCACAATCCTGCGGAGATTTATGAACCTGTTTTTACAAAGGCAAAAGAAGCAGGTTTGCATGTAGTAGCTCATGCCGGTGAAGATGTTGGTCCTGAAAGCGTATGGAACACTCTTTCTGCTTTAAAGGCGGAAAGAATAGGTCACGGTATAACATCAATTCAGGACGAAAAACTTATGCAGGAACTTGCAGCAAAAAAGATTCCGTTGGAAATCTGTGTAACAAGCAATGTATTTACAAAAAAACTTGTTACTGAAGCAAAAGACCATCCTGTAAAGAAATTCTTCGACAAGCAAATACTTGTTACCGTAAATACGGATGACCCTGCATTTTTCAACACATCACTTGTTAACGAATACTGGATTTTACACAAAGAATTAGGTTTCTCCATGGACGAAATAAAAACACTGATTCTTAACGGCTTTGACGCGGCTTTCTGTTCAAAGCAGAAAAAATCCGCATACAAAAAAGCTGTGGAAGAAGCCTGGCTCAAAAAACCTACTGAATAAATTCATTTATAAATTATTTTTTATTTTTTTTCTAAGGTTTCATTTTTAACTTCCGAAAATTTAATGAGGATTTGTTTAAAATCTGTATTTTATTTTTTAGAGGACAAAAATGATCAAGACAGATGAAGCCGGTTTAAAAATCAATGCGCTTTTAACCAAAGAAAATGAACTTCTGACTGTCATTTTAGCAGAGCAGCGTGTTCTGCGCGAAACCGTAAAAACCAGAGAATGGAATACTCTTGAAGCAACAATTTACAAAATCCAGCTTTTGAGCGACCAGTTCAACCAACTTGAGGCAACTCGTTCTACAGTTGTTCAGGAACTTGTTCATGATGAGGATTTGGATATTTATCAGATTTCACATCTTTTTTCATCAGATTTAAGACAATCTCTTCTTGAAAACTTCAGGCTTATGCGCCAGAAACTTTCTGTTTCAAAAATAGAAAATGAATCGATTTCTGAATATTTGCGGATTACAAAGGATTTTATTCAGAACGTATTTGATAATGCGGTTCCGCAAAGCAGAAACACGGTATATTCAAACAAGGGTACCATTGTAAAACCAATGCCCGAATCTGTTATAGTTGATCAGTTATTATAGGAGAAAAAATCATGGGATCTCAATTTGCAGGAATAGAAATGGGAAAACGCAGCTTGATGGCACAGAGTTCTGCTATCAATACTGCAGGTCACAATATTTCAAACGCTGATGTTGAAGGTTTTTCACGCCAGCGCGTACAGGTAAGAGCTTTTGATCCGATTTACCGCCCGGATCTTACACGAGAAAATACACCCGGTCAGCTCGGTCAGGGNNGTTACGGTTCAGAGTGTTGAAAGAATCCGTGATGAAATGCTCGACAAACGTATTGTTGCACAGAGCAATAAGGAAAGCTACTGGGCTACCCGCGAAAAATATTACACCATGATTGAAAATATCTATAATGAACCGTCTGATGTTTCCGTAAGAA
>DBWK01000024.1:8859-9644 GCA_002308875.1 Treponema sp. UBA1240 | reverse complement strand
AAATTCTGGGAATCATGGCAGGAACTTTCACAATTTCCTGAATCAACATCAGCTCGTCAGGGCGTTGTAACCCGTGGTGAATCACTGATTAACGCAATTGAAACAAAACATACAAGCCTTGCAGGTATTGGAAATCTTTTGAACGGTGACATTGAGGCAACAGTCCTTCAGGTAAACGACCTTTCAAAACAGATTGCCGCATTGAATACAGAAATTGTAAAAGTTAAGGCAATGGGCGACAATCCTAATGACTTGCTTGATCGACGTGATCTTCTTGTTGAAAAGCTTTCACAACTTATAAATATTACAACAGATACACGCGATGATGATGAATTTATGGTTCACGTTGACGGACATATTCTTGTTCAGGGCAAAATCAGCCGTCAGTTTGCGGTTGAACCTCTTGTAGAAAATAACGGTTATTCAAAAGTTATCTGGGCAGATACTGAAAACGACGCATTTTTTTCAGGTGGAACTTTGGGCGCATTGATTGAATTGCGCGATGTTGACATCAGACAGGAAGTTCAAAATCTTGATTCAATGACAATGAACTTTGCTGATCTCGTAAACGACATTCACCGCAACGCAATCGGTGCAAACAACGTAACCGGTTTGGACTTCTTTGTTGAACAGCCTTTTGTAACAAATGCGCACGGAAACTATGACCGCGACGGTGATGGAATTGAAGATACTTCCTACATTTTCAGAATGACCGGTAAAAACACATTGGAACCCACACAGCAGGTAGGTTTTGAGGGTGTTATTACAATTTCCGGAAAAACAGG
>DBWK01000024.1:0-8828 GCA_002308875.1 Treponema sp. UBA1240 | reverse complement strand
GAATCAATAATTACGATGGCGAAGTAAAAGCCTATCTGGATAAAAACAACAAACTTGTATTAAAGGCTACCCCTGCACAGGAAATTGAAAATCCTGACTTTGTTATCCGTCATGTTGAGGACTCCGGTCACTTTCTCGTAGGTTATGCAGGTTTGCTTAGAAACCGCGGTGCAGTAGGTGCTTACGACTTTAATCAGGCTGACGCCGTTAACGCTCTCGTTGCTGATACACAGGAAACAGTTTCCGGCAAGATTGAAGGTGGCGCACAGTATGCGGTAGCTCCTGTAGCACATCCAGCTGCATATATAAAAATCAATCCCGAAATTAAAGCAGATGTTCTGTCAGTTGCAGCGTCCTATCCAATCAACAATACAAGCCGTGAAGACGGCGACGGTAGAGCAGCGCTCGAAATTGCATCAATCAGAAATTCTCAGGTAATGATCGGCAAGTCACGTACTTTCGACGATTATTTTGCGGAAACAGTAACAAACGTAGGTCTTAAAGGTGAGCAGGCGGAAACAAATCTTATGAGCCAGAACGCTGTAATGAATGACCTTAGAACGTTACGTGAATCAATTTCAGGTGTTAATATAGATGAGGAACTTGCTGACATAATTAAGTTCCAGCACGGTTACAATGCAGCAGCTAGATTTGTTACAGTAATGGACGAATTACTGGATACAATCATCAACAGACTTGGTGTTTAAGAGAGGTAATATATGAGAAGAATCAGTTCAAGCATGACCAATAATGACATTCAGTACAATATGCGTCTTCAGGAATCAAAGCTGAACAAAGCTAATAACAAAATGGGTTCACAGGAAAGAATCCAGCAGCTGCGTGATGATCCTGTCGCCGCTGGTCATTTGGTACGATACAAGTCATATAGTACCCGTTTGCAGACATTTGAAAAAAACGCGCAGAAAATTGCTGATAATTATTCTGTTACTGAAGGCTACATCAATCAGTCTCTGCAAATTATGCAGCGTGTCCGTGAACTTGCCGTTACAAGCGCACACGGTACATATTCAAAGGAAGATTTGCGCAATATGTCTACCGAAGTTGATGAACTTTTAAAAGAACTTCTTGTAAACGCCAATGCCACAGGACCGGAAGGAACATCTCTCTTTGCAGGAACAAGAAGTAATACTACAGCTTTTGACATAGTTGAAGGAGCCGTTCCGGGCTCAAGTGACCGCCTTATTACAAACGTAATTTATAACGGTAATGTTCAGACTGCAAATATCGAAATTGATGACGGACAATATCTTGAAATTTCACATGCAGGAAATCAGATTTTTTGGGCAGAAAACCAGTCAATCTATTCAATGAGAGATGCAACAACTTATGTTGTACCTGAAGATTCAACCATTTCCGTTGACGGAAAAGAAATTGCTCTAACAGCAGGTGACAACATTTATGCAATTATCTCCAAAATAAACGATTCAGGTGCGGCTGTAAAAGCAAAGCTCGATCCTGTAACAAACGGTATTGCTATGGTTACTACGGATTCAAGACAGATTTGGCTTGAAGACCTTAAAGGTGGCAATGTGCTTAATCAGCTTGGACTTGTAAAAGATTCTTCACAGCGTCCACCGAACAACCTGAATGATACAGCAAGCGTTTCCGGCGGTTCTATGTTTGATACAGTAATCGCTCTGCGTAATGCAATGCTTGTCGGTGATAATGAAAAAATTGGAACCCGTATTCTCGGTTCACTTGATCAGGCTGTTTCAAGTCTCACAAACTCACTTGCTGAGAGCGGCGCAAAATACGAAAGAGCAGAAAACAACCTTGCCCGTGTTTCAAACCAGATTTTGAACGTAAACGGAATGATTGCACGCGAAGGCGACCTTGATATTACAGAAGCTATAACAGACCTTAAGATGCTTGAATATGTACAGCAGGCAACATTAAGTACAGCTGCCAAAATGTACAGAAACACACTTTTGGATTACATCAAATAAGTGATTTTGCGGAAGGCACGATAAGATGGAAATACTTACAAAAACATTAGGTTCTGTAAAAATAGACGACAGCCAGTTGTATGAAATTCCACAGGGATTGTTTGGTTTTGAGAATTTTACAAAGTATGCGATGATCGAAGCTGAACAAAAACCTTTTTTCTGGTTGCAGTCAACGGAAGATAAAAATCTTGCCTTCCTGCTGATTGATCCGTTTATTTTTTGCAAAGACTATGAACTTGATATTGATGATGAAAGTTTAAAGTCAATCGGAATAGAATCTCCTGCAGATGTTCAGGTTATGGCAATAGTTACCGTACCGTCAGATGGCAGTCCGATTACTGCGAATCTTCAAGGACCTGTTATTTTTAACAGAAAGAGCAATAAATGTATTCAGGTTATTTCTTCCGATTCAAGATGGCTGACAAAGCATGATATTCTCGCCGAAGCAAAAAGAGGCCGATCATGCTGATTCTGACTAGAAAAACCAATGAAAAAATCAAGATTGGAAATGATATAACCATAACTATTATTGAAGTCCGTGGTGATCAAGTTAAGGTGGGAATAGAAGCCCCAAAAGATGTAAAGGTTTTCAGACAGGAAGTATTCAATGCCATCCAGACTGAAAATAAAGCAGCTGCAGAAAGCACAGATAATCTTGATGCTTTGAGAAAACTGTCTTCTAATATTTAGATATTTAGGAATCTCCTTTCCCTTATAACATATACCCATAAAAAAACTGTATCTGGTAAGGCAAAATATTGAAGTTTCTTCAGTATTTTGCCTTGTTTTTTATAACCTTTGTTTGTAAAAGTTTTTTATAGAATAGGAAATATTTAATATGAAAAAAGCTGCTTTTTTGATGCTTGTTCTTTTTTGTTTTGCTAGTTCTCTTCATTCGCAAGATGAGCTCTTTTTATATGATTCTTCCAAAATCAAACCTCAAACCATGTATTCTTACTTTGTGGCATCCTCATCCGGCAATAAAAAAATGAATTTTTATTTTTATGTTAAGGATGAGAAAACCACCTATTCGTATTTTGACGGTGCCGAAGCAATAAATGAAGTACTTGTTGGTGAAAATGAATTTAACACTGATTTTTTCTGTTATTCTCATACAAAAACAACAAATCCATTTGCATACACTGAAAAACCAAATATTAAAAATACAATGGAATGTTTTTATGAATGTAAAAACAAAAGCCTTGTAATAACAAATTCCGTAATAGGACCATATTCTCAGCCGATGACGTATACTATCACCGGTGATTTAAAACTGATTCCCTGTTATGAAATCAGTAACTATCAGACCGATTTTTGGCTTGCAATGCGTTTTTACAAGGGCGATTTTTCGGATTTCAAAACAGGAACCATCAATCTGCCATATACGTCGGTTTCAAATGTATCATATGCCGGTGTGGAAAAACTGGGCGATGTGCTTTGTGACAGATGGGAAATATGCCAGTTTGACAAACGAGGCAAGCCTTCACATGAAAATCAGATTTGCTGGTTCAGCAAAGAAGACGGTTATTACACACTGGTAAAGTATCAGTGCAATTCAAAAGCCATATTCCCTGAAAACATTGTAATAACTTTAGAAAATGTAAAATCCTGTACCCCTGAAGAATGGAAAGAATTTGTAAACAATTACAACAAAAACTTGAAGAGTTTTTTTGAATCAGAAGAATAAAAGTCTATTTGATGCTGCTGTATAGGTTTGATATTGTAGAACGCCATTCGTAGTTCTTTTCGCGTTCTTCCCAGTCTATTATGCGCTGTATGCTGAAATGTCGTAAATCATGAGGATTATCAAAATATACTACCGCAAAGCGTCCCTGTCCGATGTATGTAATTTTTTCATTTTCTTTTACAGGAACTGTTTCCGTAAGATATTTAAGTACACAGTCAAAATGAACAGGTACACCGGTTTCTTTGTCGGCAAGAGCTGCTGGCAAATCATTTATAGGCTGTTGGCATCGCGGACAAATGTATGTGTCAAGTTTGTACTGAACGGTTTCAGGTTCTTTAGGAGCATGTGTTTCGTTGCGTTGGTTCTGAGGACGGTTTCGTCTGTTATTGTATCTGTTTCGGTTTGAATTTCGTCGGTTGTAGTTTCTTTCTCCGTAATTTTCACCATCATCTGCCATAAAACATTTGTCCTTGAGTAATATGATCTTCCACCAGATTGTTGCTTAATACCTGTGCTATACGCTGAATTGCACTGTCAAGGTAAGCCGGATCATAGATTTTGTATTTTAATTCTGCCATGCGTGCAGTTTTTTCTGCTTTCTTAATAGCAGATTTTGATAAAACAGAACTCATAGGGTCTCCAAAAAAGCATTCTCTATGTGATATATCTTCTCTTGCTGTTGCATTCCAATTGCAATAACATCAAAACGCACATAACTCTCTTTATATTGTCGATAATCTGAGAGGAAACATTTAGCTGTTTCTATAATTCTTTTTTGTTTTCTTTTGTTTATTGCAGCCGGAAGTGAAAAATAATCACCGTGAGGCCATGTTTTTACTTCAACAAAAACTATGGTACTGTCTTTATACGCAATTATATCAATTTCTCCGATTTTTGTCCGCCAGTTTTTTGCAACAATTTGATAACCTTTTTCCTGCAAATATGCGGCAGCATCGGTTTCTCCGGTTATTCCAGTTTGCCTGTTAGTTGATTTTTCCATGCAAATCTTTTGTATTGAGTGCTCTCAGAATAAAAAGCTTGTTAATTGATTCGAGTTTTATAATCGGGCCGACATTGTCAGGATAGCAGACACCTCCGGCTGTTACCCAAAGGCGTACGGATGGTCTTAATGGAGCATTCTGATTGACTTTGATGATTCGTCCGATTGAACCGTCGTTTAAAAGAACAAGAGAACCAATCGGATAAACGCCCATACTCTGGATAAACACTCGTATAACGTCCGGTGAAAAATGTCTGCCGTTGTCGCTCAGAATAGTTTTCATCGCCTCATATCCAAGCATTGAAGTTCTGTAGGCTTTTTCGGTTATCATGGCTTCAAACGCATCCGCAACAGCCACAATACGCGCTCCTGTTGAAATTTGTGTACCGCTTCTACCGTTTGGGTAGCCGTTACCGTCCCAGTGTTCGTGATGCTGCAAAACTATGTTAGTTACTGCATCGGGGTAGTGAAGCATATCGCCGACGATGTGTGCACCGTCAGTAGTGTGTTTTTTGAGCGCCGAAATTTCGTCTGCCGTTAAAGGCTCTTTTTTGTTTATGATTGCATCAGGCAGATAAAGCATTCCTATATCGTGCAGGAGCGCACCTGTAATGTATAGATGAAGCCTTGAAACAGGAACATTCATATTTTTGGCAACAACGTAAGTTACAATGGCAACGTTAATTGCAGACTTGGCATAATCGTTTTTCAGCGCTTCGCCAGCAAGAAGAAAACTTGAAACAAATGTTGCGTTTTTTTCCAAAAGTTCAAAAAGGTTTTCGGTTACAAGCTGTATGTTCTCTTCAATATTATCCGTTCGGTCTTTTTTGAGGTTGTCAAAAACTGCCGCCATATTTTTATACAAATCAATATATTTTATGTACAAAGGGTTTTCTTCCAACGGACCAACTGTAATGTCGTTTTCTTCTTCCAAGTCTTCCGCTTCTTCCAGAACTTCAAATTCGTCGTCAACGGTAGCTGCAGACTCCAGAACAGGAGAATCTACTGCCAGCAGTTCGTCCAGATCTGCTGCCGTATTCGAAAGCAAGTGACCGTAAGTGATTACAAAAGGTATGTTCCATTTTTCGAGAATTTCAAGATGGCTTTTTTTGACAGGCTTTTTTTCCGGTAAAAACATGTTTTTACCATCATCAAAAAAAACCGGCGCAGAAAATCTCATTCCAAGTTCAACCAATTCTCGTTTAATTTTTTCCATCATTCATCCTATATAAAAAAGCGAATATACCTGCTATTACCTCATAGGTTTCTTCAGGAATAAAACTTCCTATGTCATACAAAGAAAGAACATCTGCAGCCAATTCTTCCTTTACTACCGGAATATTGTTTTGTTCCGCAAGTTCCAGCATTTTTTCCGCTAAATAACCTTTGCCTTTTGCAACAATGAACGGAGCTGGAAAATCTTTGGGATACGAAAGTGCTATAGCGGTTTGTTTTTTCATATCTCTTCGTCCACTGTCTTAATAGGTTCTGTCGAATCCGCAAACAAATCCTGCAAAATGTTTTCCCTGTATTCGATATTTATTTCTCTGTTATTTATTGTAATACAGTTTCTTAAAAGTTCCTCCGCCTTTTCTTTTTGCAAAGATGACAGGGTAGGGCGTACGGCGTATTCAAGTGTCAATATTTCATTATAAGGGTCTGTATCAGAAAAAGTAAAGCAATATTGACAGCCTTCAAAAAAAGCTGTTATGTAAGTTTTTTCCGCCTTTTTATTCATTATATCACATAAAATGCGGATTGTGCCCGAACATTGAGAGTTTTTTAATGTTTTTTGAAAAGGAAAGACCAACCAGTGTTTTTCACCTTTTGATATATGGTTTGCGAGAGTAAGCAGACCTGGCTTGTTTTGCAGAGCTTCCTGGGGATTAGAATATAGTTGATCCAGAATCGGAATGTTTTCTGCGGACTTTTCCGTATCATCAGTCGAAAGTGGCTTGTGACCGCCTTTTAAAAATAAGTCGAGTAAAAGACTGATTTCTTCTTCAGTAGCGTCTATTCCCTTATCTTCAAGATACATTGCTGTTTCCGCTGCCTCCGACTTTTTACCTGAAAAACGCTCTGCAAGCTTGCGCAGCTTTTTCAACTGGGCGGGCGTATATGTACGGTTGTTCTGCCGCATATACTGAATCATTTTTTCGGAAACAGAATCCTGCGGAAGTCCTATCGAAGCAAAAAGCTGTGACAGCCTGTCAGATTGGGTAACAATAGTTTCAGAACCTTTTTGAGGTACAAGAAGAATACGATTGTTTTGGATTTGTATGCGGGCCTTAAATGTTTCGCCGACTTTTGCCTGCGACATTGTTTCAACTGCAAACCGTTGTCCCGCGAACGAAACAAGAGTTTTACCTTCCGGGGTTTTGCCTAATACCCGTACAAAAACAAAACCGCCTTCCTTCAGCGTAAAGCTTGAAGGTAAAGCGGTCTTATCCAGGGAAATATGAACTGCTGCTTGAGTTAATGGATTTCCCATAGTTTTATGCGCACTGAATAAAATTATTTGTCAGTTTTTTTTGTGATAAGTTCTTTGATTTTTGCATCTTTACCAATCTTGTCACGGATGTAGTAAAGTTTTGCACGGCGTACTTTACCGGGACGAACAACTTCTACTTTTGCGATTCTTGGTGAGTTCATCGGGAAAACACGTTCAACACCGACACCGTAAGAATTCTTGCGTACTGTGAATGTTTTGCTTATACCGGCACCTTTGAAGCAGATAACGAGTCCTTCGTAAACCTGTATACGTTCTGTTTTGCCTTCAATGATTTTAAAATAAACTTTTACTGTATCGCCAACTTTGAATGGAGCCAAGTCACTTCTTGTCTGAGCGGCTTCTATAGTTTTGATAACATCCATTTTTATCTCCTTTTGGATATTTTAGGTTTTTCAACCTCAAATCCTGTCAGTTCTAAAATTGTTTTTTCAGCCTCAGCTGAAAGCTTTCCTGCTTTTCTTGCGGAATCAATCAAATCCGGTCGAATAGCAAGTGTTTTTGCGAGCCGTTTTTGCAAACGCCATTTCCGAATATTCTCATGGTGTCCTGAAAGCAGAACTTCAGGAACACGCATTCCCTTGTAAGTTTCAGGATGAGTGTACTGGGGATATTCCAGTAATCCGTCGGAATAGCTTTCTTCTTCCAAAGATTCGCTTGAAATAACACCGTTTATAAGCCGATACACCGAATCAATTATAACCAGTGCTGCTACTTCGCCGGATGACATAACGTAATCTCCGATTGAGATTTCGTCATCCACGCGTGAATCAATAATTCGCTGGTCAATACCTTCGTATCTTCCGCAGATTATAACAAGTTCATCTTCTTCGCTAAGTTCTTGTGCCAGCTTCTGTGTGAACGGTTTCCCTGAAGGTGTTACATAGATAACACGTTTTTTCCATGATTCAACAGAATCCAGCGCAAGCCCAAGCGGCTCCGGCAGCATCAGCATTCCTGCTCCGCCGCCATACGGACTATCGTCACAAGTTTTATGCTTATCAAATGAAAAATCTCTGATATTCACCAAGTCGTACGCAATAATTCCTTTTTCTACCGCTTTTGCCATTATTGAATTTTCAAAAAAGGCTTTCGGTATTTGCGGAAATAAGGTCAGCACATTAAATTTCATAGAATCTACTCCAAAATCCAGAGGTGCATCAGTTCTACAGTTTTTTTGTCCAAGTCAATGTCGCCGATAAACTCCTTCCTGAAAGGAATAAATCGTTCATTTGAATCGGACTTGTATAAAGCTGCCAAACTCTCGGTCAGGGTAATCTCCAACAGTTTACCACCGCCGCCTTCCGTTACGCCTGTAATCGTACCTACTATAATAGGTGCAGTCTTTTCTGCTTGCCCGTTTTTGTCACTGTAAACCAGTGTACATTGTTTAAGATCTTCGACATAGAACTCACCCTCTTTAAGGGGGCAGGCTTTGTCACGCGGTACCAGTATTTCCCAGTTGCGATACTTTGCAGCATCTTCCGGTGTGTTTATACCGGCACATTTCATCAAAAGACTGGCTGTACTACCGTTGACGGATTCAACTTTTACCGTCCTTTCAATATCGCCATTCTTCAAAGTAACTTCCGTAAATGAACTGAAATGCTCAATTTCGCCGGATGTACTCTCAACTTTGAATTTCCCCGTCAATCCGTGAGGATT
>DBWK01000031.1:6248-6496 GCA_002308875.1 Treponema sp. UBA1240 | reverse complement strand
ATACCTTTGTCAAAGTATTCCTGTTCGTTGATCGTATCGTTTCCTGCAGGTGTCTGTTCAAACGCTGTCTTGCCGGTTGCGTCGCGCCATGCGAGCAGGTCTTTGTCTCCGACTTTCCAGTCTTCCATCATTGTACTTGAGAACTTGCCTGAAATAATATCGTCCATGTGCTTGTGGTACAAGTTAGCCATGATTGTTTTAAGTTCTTTAGAAAGAGCGTTTGCTTTGATTTTTGCAGGGTTAGAAAG
>DBWK01000031.1:0-6099 GCA_002308875.1 Treponema sp. UBA1240 | reverse complement strand
ATAAGGTCAGATTTTACTTCTGCAACAAAGCTTGATTCAAGAACACCTGCACGGCTTCCACCAGTTCCTACAGCAAGAGCTTTTGCGATTGCCCAGCCTTTCTTTTCAGGGTCGTTTTCGGGGTGAACAGCAATAAGGGTAGGAATACCGAACCCGCGCTGATATTCAACACGTACTTCTGAACCAGGTCCTTTAGGTGCCATCATAACAACGGTAATATCCTTGCGAATCTGCATTCCTTCTTCAACAATGTTAAATCCGTGGCTGTACCAGAGGGCAGAACCTTTTTTCATGAGCGGCATAATAGCGGCAATTACGTTAGAATGCTGCTTGTCCGGTGTAAGGTTACCAACGAGGTCAGCAGTTGGGATAAGTTCGTCATATGTTCCGACTTTAAAACCGTTTTCGGTTGCGTTTTTCCAGCTTGCACGTTTTTGCTCAATTGCTTCCTTGCGGAGTGCGTAGCTAACGTCAAGTCCTGAATCGCGGAGGTTAAGTCCCTGGTTAAGACCCTGTGCACCGCAGCCTACGATTACGATTTTTTTGCCTTTAAGTGCGTTTGTTCCGTCAGAAAACTCGTTTCTGTCCATAAAGCGGCATGTTCCAAGCTGCATAAGAGCTTCACGCCACGGAATTGAGTTAAAATAGTTCATTCTATTACCTCTTTATATTGGTTGGTATTAAATATCACTTAAGATTCTTTAACAATATTATACCACAGATTTTTGTATATGTACAGTCGAAAACCAATATTTACATTAAAAATCCGTTCTTGACACATTGTTTGCCCCTACCTATAATTCCAGCCATGGCTTCCAATCTTCCTATCCTCATAAGTTCTCATTTTAAGGAGCTCATCACACTGGCAGCGGCAAAAAAAAATGAAAGTGCCGTAAACGCTCTGAAAAAACAGGTTGAATACTCTGAACAGGAAGAACATGTATTGAGCTATGAATCTCAGGATCCTTTGGGTAGTTCGCATTTTCTTGTTGCACCAAGGCTTATACATCAGTACAAGAATCGCTGTCTGCTGCTTTCTACAGGCAGGTGTTTTTCAAACTGCCGATACTGCTTTAGGAGAGCTTCGCCGGCAAAGAGCTTTGACCTGCTTTCAGAACAGGAACTTGAGGATGTTTGTGATTACATTTTAAAACACAATTATATAGAAGAAATTCTTGTTTCCGGTGGCGACATTATGACCGCTCCAAACGATAAAATAAAGCAAATTCTGCAATCTTTAAGGAAAATCCGTCCATCACTTTTGATACGCATCTGCACTCGTGCACCGGTTTTCGCTCCGGAACGCTTTACGCCGGAACTTGTAACATTCTTCCGCTCTATAAAACCACTCTGGCTAATACCGCACATAAATCACAGTGCAGAACTGGACGCAAAAACAACAGCATGTCTTGAACGCATTATTGATACCGGCATCCCAGTTCAATCGCAGACAGTACTTTTAAAAGGTGTAAACGACTCTGTTCAGGAACTTTCCAAGCTTTTTAATCATCTTGTAAAAATCGGCGTAAAACCAGGCTACCTTTTTATGACGGACATTGCACCGGGTACGGCACACTTTCGTACACCGCTACCAGAGGCTCTCAAGCTTTATGAGGCCCTGAAAGAAGAACTTTCAGGGCTTTCGCTGCCGGTATTCGCCGTAGACATTCCTGACGGCGGAGGCAAATTCAATTTGCAGCAGATATCTGCCGATTTTATGAAATATACAGTTACAAAAGAAGATAACTGGTTCACTTTTACCGATAAAAACGGAAAGGTTCGGCGCTACCCAATTGAAAAAGACTAAAACCAAAATTTCCAAGAATAAAATGCTGGCTTTTTTATGCGGTATCTTAGTAATCTGCACAGGAATGCTTTCATTCTTCATAATTTTTGGGCAGAACAAGATTGAACCGCAAATTCCGGCGAACCAGCAGAACGAAAACAAAAATCTTTCTTCTATAAAACTTGAAACAGAAAAAAGCGAAACAGCCGTCGCAAAAGAAAAAACACGACTTCACGTTCAGAACGGCGAAATGACGATAGAAAATCAAAAACCCAATACAACTGAAACAACCACGGCAATAGAAAATTCCGCCAAAATACCTGATTCATTACAGGAAAATGGCTCAATCATTCCTGTTTCAGGTATAAAAGAAACGGAAACACCGGCTACGGCAAAAAGGCTCGTATTCGTGATAGATGACGCAGGACACAATCTTACGCAGCTTGAACCATTTCTTGAACTGCCGTTCCCTGTAACAATCGCGGTTTTACCGATGCTTTCGTATTCGGTACAAACGGCGCAGCTCACAAACCAGCACGGCAAGGAACTTATTCTGCATCAACCTATGCAGGCACAAAAAGCTTCAATAGATCCTGGACCGGGTGCAATCAAGCCAACAATGACACCTGAAGAAGCTGCCGCAGTTGTGCGGCAGAATCTCACTGCAGTCGGAAGCGTAAGTGGTATTAACAATCACGAGGGCTCACTAATTACTGAAAATGCAGATATTATGAAGGCCGTTCTCGAAATCTGTGCCCAAAAAGACATATATTTTCTCGATTCACGAACAACTTCAAACAGTATGGTAAAAACCGCCGCACAGAATCTTTCCGTAAAAATCTGGGAGCGCTCGGTGTTTTTGGACAACTCACAGAATAAAGACGATATTACACAGTCAGTCCGATACGGAATGGAGTTGGCAGAACGCAACGGTATTGCTATAATGATAGGGCATGTTTGGAGTGATAATCTTGCACAGACACTGCTTGACTTATATCCCGACATGGTTTTACAAGGATTTGAAATTACAACGCTTTCGCAGTTGTAAAAGAAGCATTATGAAAGTTTTAGGTATTGAATCATCATGTGATGAAACAGCGGCAGCCGTTGTAGAAGATGGTCGCACAATAATAAGCAATGTAATTGCAACACAGATTCCGTTTCACCAGATTTACAGCGGTGTTGTTCCAGAACTTGCAAGCCGCAAGCACGCCGAATGGATTCTGCCGGTTGTACGCAACGCTTTGGATGAAGCACACCTTACTCTGAACGACATAGACGCCATAGCCGCCACAAACAGACCGGGGCTTATGGGTTCACTGCTTGTAGGACTCACATTCGGTAAGACGCTTGCATGGACACTTAACAAACCGTTTATTGCAGTAAACCACATGCTAGGTCATATGTACGCGGCTCATCTTGCCAACGACATTGAATATCCGTACCTAGGTCTTTTGGTCTCCGGCGGGCACAGCATAATATGCAGGGTAAACGATTTTGACGATATTGAAGTTCTCGGAACAACAATAGACGACGCCGCCGGCGAAGCATTCGACAAAGTTGCAAAATTTTACAATCTCGGTTATCCGGGTGGCGTAATTATTGATAACCTTGCAAAAAAAGGAAATCCTGCTGCGGCTCATTTTCCTATGCCCACACTTAAAGGCGATGACCACCGCTACGATGTTTCGTATTCGGGGTTAAAGACAGCCGTAATAAACCAGCTGGATCAGTTCTGGAATCCCGACTATGAAAAAACAAACGAAAACATAGCGGCTGCTTTTCAGGAAACAGCTGTTCGGATTCTGTTGTCGCGGCTTTTCAGGGCAGTTGAAGACACTGGATTAACAACCGTTGTTGCCGGCGGCGGCGTTGCCGCGAATTCAAGATTACGTTCCATGCTAGCGGAACACAGTGAAATCAAATGTATTTTTCCTCCGCTTAAACTTTGTACCGATAACGGCGCAATGATTGCAGGGGTGGGTTATCATTA
The DNA here is from genome assembly GCA_002308875.1 of Treponema sp. UBA1240. GTDB lineage: Bacteria > Spirochaetota > Spirochaetia > Treponematales > Treponemataceae > UBA1240. The sequence goes on along the minus strand of DBWK01000031.1, from coordinate 2,320 downwards.
CCTTAAACGCGGTGAAACCAGCCCGATAACAACAACGGCAAGTGCCCGGATTCCAGCATTCCGCAGAGGTCTTGCAAGAAAAAGATAATAGTTTTTATTTGATTTTTGTGTTATCTTTATTATCAGGAGGTTTAAGGTGCTTCAATTTTATTTTCTGGCAGTTCTACTTAATTTTTTAATGGGTATACTGTTTGTTTTTGCGGATGATAAAAGCAAAGAAACATTCTCCGCACAGGCGGCGTTCTTCTATAATAAAACATTCCGTCTTACAGTCGGGATTCTCGCCTGTATAACAGGAATTTTCAAAATTCTTTCACCAATCCGCGGTGATGCCGCCGTTGTAGGAGATCTTATTCCTGCACTTGGTGCTTTGTGCGGCGGTTTTTGCCTCTTGTTGGACTATTATTCGCAAAGCACAACAATGTCTTTTTCTACAAATCCTACGATTGAAAAAATCTTTATCACAGGACGAAGATACCTTGGCATTGCTATTTTTGCCTCCGCCTTTCTCCACTTTTTATTTCCTACCGTTCTTTTTCTGTAAAATATGAAACACTCTGTTGCCGGTATAGTTTATTCAGATTCTCTTTTTTTTATTGCCAGACGCCTGCCTGTGGGCGACATGGGCGGCAGATGGGAATTTCCCGGCGGCAAGGTAGAAGAAAACGAAACGTTTGAGCAGGCACTCGAAAGAGAATATTTTGAGGAATTTTGCATAAAGGTTTCCGTAGGAAAACCAATTGCTGAAGTCAAGTTTTTCCACAAAGAAAAGCCCGTTGCACTTCATGCCTACGAAGTTTTGTTTCCAGATGATGATTATTCCTGGGTGCTGTCAGAACACACCGATGTAAAATGGGCGAGTTTGGAAGAAATATTAATGCTTCCCTTTGTTGATTCAGATTTGCTGCTTATTCCGGAGATAAAAAAATGGCTCAAAGAAAAGCTTTAATCCTTTTGTTTTGTTTTGTAATTCTGACAATATTTTCGGGGTGCTTTTTGAAAAAACCGGAAAAAGATATTGAACTGCCAGAAGACAGCCTTTTTCACACACAGGAATGGGCACTTGTAACAGAACCATACACTCCGTTCTACAAAGCCCCATCGGAACAAGCCGAAAAAGAAGGATACGCGCGCAGAAGCGAAATACTGGAAATAAAGGGCAGACGCATTGCCAACGACAAAAAACTGTGGTACAGCTTTGAAAAAGGCTGGATGCCGGAAACAGTCATTAAAGTTTATTCAAATCAAAGAAAAGCCGAAAGAGCTGCTTCACTTTTGGATTAGGAGGAAAGTAGATGAATTCAAAAAAGACCGCCGTTGACGGCGGAAATCATGCTGCGCTGTGGCACGGACGCTTTAAGGAGGGTCCTGATCAGGCAGCGGTAGCATTTGAAACTTCAATCCATGTAGATGCCAGAATGTGCTTTGATGACATAAAAGGAAGTATTGCTCACGCAACAATGCTCGGTAAAACGGGAATTATTCCTCAGAACGAAGCAGACGCGATTGTAAAAGAACTCGGTATTATTTTTGATGATATTGCTTCCGGCAGACTAACAATCGATACAGATGCGGAAGACATCCATTCTTTTATTGAAGGCGTTCTCACCGACAGGCTGGGAGACGCAGGTCGCAAAGTCCACACAGGACGCAGCCGGAATGATCAGATTGCTCTTGATGAACGGCTTTATCTCAAACGCATAATCCCCGAGCTGCAAAAAGAAATCACAAACCTTATGCAAACTCTTGTTTTAATCGCGGAAAAGCATACAGATTCTCTACTTTCCGGCTACACGCATATGCAGCGTGCACAGCCGGTAACACTGGGGCAGCACTTATGCGCCTGGTGCCAAATGCTTAAACGCGATTACGAACGGCTTGCTGACGCGCAAAAGCGGATAGACTTATCCCCTCTTGGAGCAGGTGCACTTGCAGGTAGTGGTCTGCCGCTTAATCGTGAGCTGACGGCAGAACTTCTCGGTTTTTCAGGAGTAACGGCAAACTCGCTTGATACTGTTGCTGACAGGGATTACTGCATAGAATTTGTTTCATGTTTTTCACTGCTTCAGATGCATCTTTCGCGTTTTTGCGAAGAAGTTGTACTTTGGTCGACAGAAGAATTCAAATTCATAAACCTTTCCGAAAAATGGTCTACCGGTTCAAGCATTATGCCACAAAAGAAAAATCCCGACTTTGCAGAACTTATCCGCGGCAGAACCGGAAAAGTTTACGGAGATTTAATCGCACTGCTCACAATGATGAAAGGTCTGCCTCTTTCGTATAACCGTGATATGCAGGAAGACAAACAAAGCCTTTTTGA
>DBWK01000091.1:4158-25168 GCA_002308875.1 Treponema sp. UBA1240 | reverse complement strand
TACTTCTTTATCGCACATTAGCAAAATCTCGCGGAATGAAACATTTTTACGGTTGATATGCACCTGAAAAATTACGGTGTTACAAACACAAGCTCATGGCAAGGATAGATATCTGCTCTGTTATCTGCTTCAGTTTTTGACCATGTAACAATTTCATCCTGGTTGCCTACCATAATCCAATACCTGTCTTGATTAAACTGGCTTGACGAAACAATCCATGTACCGGTTACAACACCTTGATTATACAGTTCATACGCCTCTGCAATCGACGGAAGATACCAGCCGGATGTGTATGCTGAATCTGTTCCAGAAGGTAAACTGGACGATGAACCGTAATCTGCACAAAATTTGAAAGCAGGAAAAGAATTTATGCTTACATAGTTACGAGAATTTTTACCAGAACTATCAGGATTAAAAGTCACAGCCGCAGTTGTATCATATTCCGGTGTAGAATTAGGATAACTGGAAGTTTGTGTACCGCTTATCGTTACTTTCAATGATGAAATATTTGTTTTAGTATTAGACCATGCCATGTTAGAATTTGAAGACAATTTTTTTGCTACAACAAATTTCCGATCACCGGATCGTACACAGACAGTTCCTATCCAATAAGAATAATAGACACTAGAACGATTCATAGTGAATGTATTACTTTTATCCAAAACCTTTCCGTTTGAAAGTACGATATCACCTGTTTGTACATCATTTTCATTTTGTCTATATGCGCCCAAAAGCAAGCTGTAATCTGTCGTTGCAATCAGCGTAATAGTCTTGTCAGATTCACAGTCGGCAGGAGCTACATTTGGGAATGGATTATTATAAATCGGTGGATTCGAAGCTCTTGTGCTTTTCCATCCTGTTATCGATATTGCAGCTTCAAGTCCTGTAAGAGTTGAATCAAGGTCTCCCATTTTAAGTGTTGAAACACCTTCTGCAACACCAAATCTAAGTATATTGCCAGGTGTAAAGTCTATATTCTGCCAGCCTGGAATTTGCACAATTGTACCATCCGATTTTGCATATACGAGCGAATAGTTGTATTCCCCTGGTTGCGCTACCTTTACATGAATGTATTTTGTAGTGCTTGTTCCGTTGTCAGTTATTGCTATTGTGTATGTATATCCTGAATATGGTATACTGTCATGCGTAATATTACCTGTAAGTTTTACAGTAAATTCTCCGGATGAGTTTATGGCACCAATATCCAGATAAGTTGCAGTTGATGTTGGTGATGCGCTCAAATTTGCTAAATCTGAATAGTCGCTTAAACTAATTTTCAGCTCTTTCGTGGTATTTGAATTTTTTTCAAGCGTATACCTCATTCCGGTTTGATTGCTTGCATTTGTAAACGAAGTTGCACCAGACCAAGAGGCATTAGTTGCATCTTTTGCTGAAATAGTAAAGTCAAGCACTCCCTGAAGCGCAATTTGACGGGAATTAAAGTCCGTACTGTTGAATGTTATCGTTTGAGACGGCAAGTATACGATTGCAGGACTTGCAACCGTATTCTTAAGTGCAACAACACTTCTTCCTGCTTTAATTCTTGAAGATGCAATATTTGATATAGCATCTGAACATAAAACAGATTGAGCTGTCATGAATGAAGAGGAATAGCCTGTTCCGTTTTCATCATCAGTTGCTGATAATGTTACTTGGTACTGGTATTCATTATTGAGCGTAAAATCAAGGATTTGTTCTTCGCCGGTAGAATCTTCCGTTATTGTAACGGACGAATGTGTATTGTCAGGGAACCATATAAATCCATCATGAGTTAAGTTTGAGGCAAGTTTTACTGTATATGTATATGTGGACGGATCTGTATATTCAACATCCAGATAGGAATCAGCCGGCGTCAAAGTGTATGAACCGGTTCCGTTTGTTATTGTTATTGTCGCCCTCGTTCTTACTGTATCAGTGTAATCACAACTTGCTGTAAGTTCTGTTTGAGTGGGAGTTGCAGTAAAGGTAGCAAATTCCGCATTCAGTGTTACATCGCCCTGCATACCGGTAATAAAGCTGCCGTACAACTGGTTGTTGCCGGAACATCTCCAGCCCGCCATGTTGGATGCGGTCTGTGTTGAAAGGTTTATTCCCTCATCCTTGTAAAAAGATATTGTTACAGGAAAATTTGTTGTATCGCGGCTGTTTGTGCAGGTAGCTTTGTACTGGTGCTCAAACTTTTCCACACCGTTTGATGTTTTTGTAACACGCGCATAACGCGGGTCTGAGTCGCCCTCAACATAAAACTGAACCGTAAAAACGCCTTCGGGCTGGCCAGGATTATCCCTTATTACCTGTATTAGGTCGTTAATCTGATCTTTTGAATAGCTGTTTCCATTATAAACATAGTTTGCTACTACAATCGGTGTGCCGCCCTGAAGGGTTACGTTTGTATTTCCACCGTTACCGTTTGAGCCGTTGGAACCGTTGGAACCGTTGCCACCCCAACCACTGTTGTTATGTGTTGTATATTCGCCGGCGGGAATACTTGCGCCACCCGCTCCACCACCGCAGGATATTAATGAAAAAAGTACAGTAAAAACAACGATGCATACATTTAATACTTTTCTAGCCATAAAGAATTTTTCTCTCTCACCTAATTTTTTATAAACACAAATTGTACACTTTATACAGTAACAGTGTATTATTGTCAATAGTAAAAAACACCTAAAAATATGACAAATGCCTGTAATATTGATAAATACATACATTTCTGAACAAAGACAGCTCTAAAGTTTCTTTAGTAAAAATGCAGTTAAAACTCAACAAAGACGGCTTTTTTGAATATACAGTTGTAAAACGCCAAATATTTGATATAATATTTTGTGTATGAGAAGACGCTTTTTATGGAACTTTTCGCTGTTCCAAAAGATATTACTTATTATAATAGCCGTTATCATAGTATTTGTTCTGTTTGCTTCCGCAATCATTATAACCGCAAAACCCGAACAGGTTGGCAAAGGTTTGCGCAAAATAGATCCATCACCTGTTACAGTCGAGAAAAAAGGTGGCAGCACAACTTCAGTCTATACTGATTTAGGACAGCTGCGCGCCATTACTGCCGATAATCCCGTTGTGGTTATTATAGTCACGCCTTATTTCAGCTATCCGGCCAACGACAAGGCTTTTTTTGAAGAAATCGCACAAAAAAAACTCCAGCTCAAGAGTGTTATTCTGAATTATTTTTCGGTACACGAAAAGGCTGAACTGATTAAGATGGGCGAAGACAAGGTTAAAAAAGAACTGATACAAAAAATAAACGACGAACTTGTTCTCGGTTCAATTACGGCACTGTACTTTGAGGACTACAATTTTTTGAACTGATCCTGATTAAAAACAACATAAAAGAGGTTTTATATGGAATTGTTTTCTTCTCCGGCAGCACAGGTTATTGTTGCCATTATCCCGATAGTCGGCATAGTATTCGGCGGAACACTGATTTTCTTTTTTTTGCTGTGGAACCACAGACAAACAATGCTCCAAATCCGCAACGGCACATACAAGCCGGCAAATTTTGACCTGCCGGTTTTTTCTCTTTTAGCAGGAATGCTGCTTACGTGCGTTGGTTTTGTTCTGACTATTCTGTTCATCTGCATAGACGGTATTTCGCTCTCTCTGCTCGGCGGCGTTATTCCGCTTGCGGTAGGACTGGGCTTTTTACTGTTCCATCATTTTTACCGTCCGTAACTTGTGAACCCATTCTTTAAGCACGATTCAAAAAAACTGCCTCATGAATCCGACCATACGGACACTGCGCTCGTAAAGGCTGTATGCAACGGCGATTCCAAAGCCTTTGCCCAGCTTGTAAGTAAGTACGACAGAAAAATCCGTGCCTTGGGGATGGGCTTTTTTAAAAACCAAACTGACTGTGATGACTTTGTACAGGAAGTTTTTATCAAGGTTTTTGCAAACATAAAAAACTTTCGCGGCGAATCCAAGTTTTCAACCTGGGTTATGAGTATAGGCTACAACACCGCTATCAATTCCGTAAAAAGACGCAAAGAATACATCTCGCTTCCCGAAAATGCCGACATTGCAGACCCCGCGGCCGGTCCTGAAGAAACTCAGCTTAAGGCAATAACCGCGGGAGTTATAAAGGACAGTCTCAAAGAACTGCCGGAACGTTTTGCAATGTGCCTTGATATGTATTTTTACTACGACATGAGCTACAACGAAATCAGCGAAGTAACGGGGCTGCCCGTAAATACAATAAAATCCCATATTTTCAGGGCAAAAAAAATGCTCAAAGAACGGTTGGAAAATCAACTTACCTGACGGCAAAAAAGGAGATATCAATGAAAGATAATCAGCAGTGCGAAAAAATGATTGATACTTATCTCATGCTCGACAAACACGAACGCATTCCTCTTGCGGTATGCGTACACCTTTTGACCTGCAAAAAGTGCAGAACACAGGTACGTATGATGACACAGGCAGAAGAAAAACTTTCTTCGCCGCTTGCTATCCAGCTGCCTTTTTCGGACTTAAAACTTTGCAGCATTATGCAGAGTGTGGATCCCGGCTTTGACATAAAATCTATCTGCCCCGTAAGCATGCGCAAATGGGTAATAACAGGGATTTTCATGATTATTGGTATAATAATTTTTGAAATACTTGATTATCTGCTGCCGGGTGCGGCTATACTTTCAGCATCGATTCATATTGTATTCGGCATAAGTATTGTGCTTTACTGTACAATTTTTATTGCAAGCAATCTGGAATTTTTTGTAAAACTAATGCAAACTTCCGCCAAACCAGCGGACAAAAAACAAAACTAATCTTCCTGAGCAAGCTTTTCGGCAACAGACTCCCACTCTTTTGTCAAATCCTGCAAAGTCTTTTCCGTTTTTTCTATTTCTGCCTGAACTTTACGGCTTTTTTCCGCGTCGCTGTATATTTCCTGACGTTCAAGCCTTGCCGCAAGTTCCGCCTTAAGATCTTCGGTCTGAGAGATTTCTGCGAGCAGTTCTTCTTCCTGCCGTTCAAGTTTGCGTCTTTCGTTCTTTTTCTTTTTGCGTTCTTCCCAGTCCAGCGCTTTGTCCAAAACTTCTTCCTGCTTTTTCTGACTTTTGCCGGAATTGGATTTTTCCGCCATACCCAAATCCTGTTCTTTCTGTACCTGCTCCATATAATAGCAATAATCTCCCGGAAACAGCCGGTACTCAGCAGGCTTCAATTCCAAAACACGGGTTGCAAGACTCTCTATAAAGCCTCTGTCGTGCGAAACAAATATGACCGTGCCGCCAAAGTCCTTGAGCGCATCAAGAAGAACGTCCTTTGACGACAAATCCAAATGGTTCGTAGGTTCATCAAGAATAAGAAGATTTACCGGACGCAGCAAAAGCTGGAGCAGCGCAAGACGGCTTTTTTCACCGCCAGAAAGCACTGAAACTGATTTATAAACGTCATCTCCGCGGAACAAAAATGCGCCGAGCATATCGCGCAGTTTGGGTATCAAATCAAAAGGCGCGTTTTCTTCCAGTGTTTGGAGAACGGTTTTATCAGTTTTCATCTGCTCCGCCGAATCCTGCGAAAAATATCCGATGCTTACTCCGGCGCCAAGCTTTATGTTTCCTGTATAAGAATTGTCGTCACCGGCAATTATCCTGAGCAGAGTCGTTTTTCCTGCACCGTTTTTTCCGGCAACAACAAGACGCTCGCCGTTTTCAACAACGAGGTTCATGTCCTTAAGCACAACGTTTTCAGGCTGCCCCGCTATTGACGAGGGATAAGTCTTGCCAAGCCCTTCAAGGGTCAGAACAAGCTTGCCCGAATGTGGCGCAGGTGGAAAAGTAAAATGTATTTTTTTAAGGTTTTCCGGTATTTCAATACGGTCTATCTTTTCGAGCATTTTCATGCGTTCCTGCGCCTGAGCCGCTTTTGTAGCCTTTGCACCGAAACGCCTGATAAAATCTTCCAGCTTTTTTATTTCAGCCTGCTGCTGCGCATACTTTGCCAAAAGTGAATCAAGTTCCGCCCTGCGGATGCGCTCATAATCGGAATAATTGCCCTTGTAGCGGACAAGCTGCGCATTAAAAAGCTCGTACACCTCATTAACGGTAACATCCAAAAAATATCTGTCGTGGCTTACGAGCAAAAAGCCGCCCTTGTAGTTGGCAAGCCAGTTTTCAAGCCAGTTGCGTGCGTCAATGTCGAGATAGTTTGTGGGCTCGTCAAGAAGAAGAATATCGGGGTTTTCAAGCAGAACTTTTGCCAGCGCAATGCGCATCTGCCAGCCGCCGGAAAACTCCGTAACAGAACGGTCAAAATCCTTTTCGTCAAAACCCAGACCGGTAAGAACCTGCTGCAAGCCCGATTCCCTGTGGTACCAGCCGGAATCTTCCAGTTTTTGTTGTAATGCATGGTATTTTTCAAGCAGAGGCGCGGCCTTTTCGTCACTACCGGCGGACTGGAGCTGTTCACCAAGCTGTTCAAGTTCCTGTTCCCAATCGTAACCGTACTGAAAAGCCTTGTCGGCTTCCTGCCGCACGGTGTTACCGGAATAAACTATGCCGGACTGCGGCAGATATGAAATTCTTGTACCTTTTTGCACGGCGCGGTCGCCGCTGTCGCAGTTCAGAATTCCGGCAAGAACTTTCATCAGTGTGGATTTGCCGCAGCCGTTTGCACCGGCAAGAGCCGCCTTTGAACCCGCGGAGAGATTTACGGAAACATCCTTAAGTATATCCCTGTCGCCGAACGCCAATGAAACTTTGGAAAACTGAACAAAAGCCATCAGTTCCTGCCGAAGTAAAGAACAAGTGCGTTTGTTCCGCGCTGTGTGAACACCGCATTCTTTTCAACAGCGGATGTTGTTTCTTCAAACCTGAGACCGTCAAGTTCCATTTTGTACATAAAACTGGTTGACTTTTTGGAACGGTCAAAAGTGAATGTAATAACGCCGTCGTAAACACTGCGGATGGAATCATCAAGAAAATAACAAAAGTCAACCTTGCCTGTAGTACCGGAATTATCGGCTATAACATCGGGCACAAGCCGCTGGTAGCCGGACCACACAAAAGTTCCGTTCTCAAGGAACTGCAAAGAACCGTAGTTTGAACTGCTAAAATCCGTGCCAAAATCAAGCAGCTGCTCATAAACGGCCTTGCGGCGTTCATTTTCTGCCATGATGAGGTTTTCTATGCTGTCGTTTATTATTGTAAAATTGAAGGAGAACGGACGTCCCTTTTCATCCGAATACTGAACAACTATGTTGTTTTCGTCACGAATGGTCATTACCAAGGGAGTTCCCGTAAAGGAATACATGTTTTCTTCCTGTTTCTGCGTTCCCTCAAACGGCCATGAAAGTTTAAGATCTTTTACGTCAAGCTCGATTGTTCCGGAGTTTTTGCCGGTATTAAAATGATATTCCTTTTTAAGCTGCGAAATATCAATCGTGTTAGCCGCAATCATTGTGGCGTAACTGTCGGGATACCAAACCTTGTCCAGAGCAAGTTCAAGTTTGCGGTCAATATTTTCGTCCGAATTAATGGAATCGGCTTTGTCAAACTCATCAAACAGACGCAGATTGTACGAAAAACACCAGCCGGTTGTTCCATCCTGCGTTAAAATCCACAGCCAGTCGCCTTCCATGGTTTTTGCACCGGCGGTAGGAAGAACGCCTTCACCTTTGTAGAGAATCTTTACAATCTCGTTGTTTCTGAGGCGGTAAACCTGACGTGAAGTGTTCACAGGTTCATTGCGGACTGGAAGTCCGTCAAGCGCAACCTTTGCGTAAACGGTTTTATAAACCTGATACGGTTCGTAAACCTTAAGAACCTTCGATTTGGACTGCGGCGGAAGAATCTGCCAGAACGGAACTTCAACCTTTTCCTTGCTGCCGGGCAAACCGACAACATAAACCTGACTTATATTTGATTTAATGTATACGCGAACCAAATCACCGGCATAAAGACTTTTTTCCGGTGAAGACCACAGAACCACGCTGTAGCCCAAGTTATGCGAGCATGAAAGGAAGAGGCAGGAAAACAGTCCCGCCAACACTAATAATAAACACGCAAAGGATTTTTTCTGCATGGAATGAGAATAACACAGTTTAGGCGGAGTTTCAACCTTCGAATATTACTGCGCACTATTCCCAAGATTGGTAAAATTTTCAACCGGACTGGAAAAAACAATTCCGCTGCCCTTGTTTCCGAGACACGGCAGATTTTTTACGGCAGTAAAAACACTTTCTGCTTTGTCGTTGTCAACCAGCAGCAAAAGCATTTCTTTTTCTGGAACAATTGTAAGACCAAAGAATTTGGCATCGCCTTCCTTTGCGGTTCCACGCGCATTCACGATTGTGCCTCCGCTTGCACCGGCATTGCGGGCTGCTTCCATAACATCATCCGCATAGCCCTGATTAACAATAACGCTTATAAGTTGTTTTTCCGCTGATTTCATAGTTCTTTCTCCTGCTTCAAAGATACCTGCCTGTAATTTGTACAGCACATCCACCGTAAAAAGAATGCCGTGTTTGTACTTGCGGTTTTCGGCATTGGTGCACATAGCTTTAATAACGGAATCAGCAATCTTTGAATCCGTAATTGAATATACAATATCACGGGCGGTATCACCGATTCCAAGCACATTAAGAATACGGCTGGATGCTGTTCCCCTGCCAGTGATAATAGTACCGCCGCCGGCACCGGCACTAACAGCCGCATCCGCCAAATCCTGTCCTTTTCCGCGAGGAACAATGGCTATAATCAAAACAAAAGGACTCATCCGCTGACCCTCCTATTTTTTATCTTATACAGAATACCAAGAATCTGAACGGCAATAAGCGGAGCAAGCGCAACAAGCGCAATCACCCCGAACGCTTCGCCGGCACCAGCTTTTCCGGCCGCTCCCTGTCCAACGCCAAGAACAAACGACAGAATGAATGTGGCGGTCATAGGCCCGGACGCAACTCCGCCAGAATCAAACGCAATTCCAACAAAGAGTGGCGGACAGACTAAACTCAGTACTAATGCAAGTATGTAACCCGGAAGAAGAATAAACCACAGGCTGAATCCTGCCATAACCTTGACCACAGAAAGCGCAACGGCGGCAGCAACTCCGAATGCGAGCGCAAACAGAATAAGCCTGCGTCTTATGTTTCCGCCGGAAGCTTCTTCTACCTGCTCGGTAAGAACATAAACAGCAGGTTCGGCACAAACGGNNAATCGCGCCAAAAACAAAACCGGTAAGAATCAGGACAAAAAAAGCCCAGCCGCCTGTTGCGGCTGCATTGGCGGCAAGCGTTCCTCCCAAAAGCAGTCCGGCGGGCATAAAACCGCCTTTTACTCCGGTCAGGAACAGCGTAAGCCCAACAAAGCTGTAAACAACGCCTACAATCATCTTTGTGCGCTGAACAGGCGGCATTTTTATAAGGAAAAGCTGAAATGCAGTAAACATAACAATAAGCGGAGCAAGCGAGAGCAGAACTTCGCCCGCCGAAGGAAGCAGCAGGTTCAAAAAACCGCTTCGTGTTGCTTCACCGGCTGCTTCTGTAACAGCCGTACTGCTGCCTGATCCAATAAACAACGAATATACTAAAACGCTCATTATAGGTCCGATGGAAGCAATTCCAGTAAGTCCAAAGCAGTCCTTTTGTCCTGATGAGCGGGCAACACCCAGTCCAAGTGCCATTATAAACGGAACAGTCATTGGTCCCGTAGTGGCGCCGCCCGCATCAAACGAAATTCCTAAAAAGTCACTTGAAACAAAAAACGCTGTAATAAACAGTATTATATAGAAGAAAATAAGTATCAAATTTAGAGGAATCTTGAATACTGACCTTGCAAGTCCTATCATTACAAAGATTCCAACGCCGAATGCGATTGAAAGAACAAGGGGTAGTTTTGCGACAACTGGATTTACGTTTTTAAATTGTTCGGCAAGTACCTGAACATCAGGTTCGGCGATTGTAACCAGAAAGCCTATTACAAACGAAATGCCCAAAAGAAGTGTAAGGCTCTTTTTTTGCGTAAGGGCGGCGCCTACCATCTGTCCCGCGGGAAGAATGCCTATGTCCACACCCTGCAGAAATAGCGACAAGCCCGGAATAATCAGTAAAGCACCAATAACAAAATCAAGTATTGTGCGTTTGGGCAGAGGAGCAACAGTGAGCCCGAGTATAACAACAATAACAACAACGGGCACAACCGAAAAAACTGTTTCCTTGAACTTGGCGCTTATTCCCATTCAGTAATGATACACAAGTATCAGCAAAAAAACAACATAAGCACAAAATGGTAATAGGGTAAAATTTATTGGGGTTTTTGTTTAGAAATGATTATATTTTATATAAGAATTTTTTATTAAAACAGGTATAGAATTAATTCTTGTTTTATGTTATTTTATATAAAAACGGAGATACCGATATGGATAAAAGACTTTTGACAATTCAGGACATTTCCTGCGTAGGACAGTGTTCTCTTACAGTTGCGCTGCCTGTTATTTCGGCATGCGGCATAGAAACAGCAGTTCTGCCCAGTTCTGTGCTTTCCACGCACACAGCGGGCTTTTCAGGCTACACATTCCGCGATCTTACCGACGATATGGACGGTATTCTTGCCCACTGGAAAAAAGAAAACATTACATTTGACGCTTTTTACACCGGTTATGTCAGCAAGGCGCAGATTCCGCTTATTCTTAAAATCATGAATGAATGTGCACGTCCTTCCGCATTGCGGATTGTTGACCCTGTAATGGCTGATAACGGAAAGCTTTACCCGGGCTTTGATGAAAGTTTTCCAGATGAAATGGCAAAGCTGTGCAAAGGTGCGGACGTTATTCTGCCAAACCTTACGGAAGCTTCATTTTTGGTTCACGAACCATACCGCGGTGAAGGCTATGACAAAGCATACATCGAATCAATGCTTAAAAAACTGTATGCGCTCGGCGCAAAAAATGTAGTTCTGACCGGCGTAAGCTTTGAAAAAGACAAGCTCGGCGTTGCCTGTTATGACGGCAAAAAAACCGAATACTACTTTAATACACGGATTAATGCATCGATGCACGGTACCGGCGATGTATACGCTTCTTCATTTGCCGGAGCTTTATGCAAGGGTTGGTCTGTATACGATGCGGCTGCACTTGGCGCGGACTATGTAATTGAATGCATGAACGCAACCATGGGTGACAAGGATCACTGGTACGGCGTTAAATTTGAAAAAGCCCTGCCGTATCTTATTAAAAGATTACAGAAATAATACAAAAACAGCCGGATACAAACTGTATCCGGCTGTAAAAAGAGAATAAGAAAAAACGTTTTCGGGTTGCCTACAAGACAAGTCCCTTTTTTAGGAGGATATTCGCATACTGAGCCGTTTCGCTTGTAGCTATTATTGCGTATGCTTTTTTTGCACGCTCGTAAAACTCAAAACGGTCAATATGTGTCACTTTAGAAAAGCCTTTGTCGCCGGCAGCGGCAATGCGATCATATTCTTTCCAAACTGGAATTTCCATATTCTTGTCACATTCCATTTTTTCCATTAGTACAAAGTTGTCCGTATACGTGTCGAGCGGAAGCAGCTTTAATACCGCTTCAAGAACTTCCGGTCCGGAATGTCCGTCAAGCCTTACAAGCTTGTTGGCAAGACTCGCCCCCGGAAAGTTTCCGTCAGCTATGATTATTTCGTCACCATGTCCCATCTCCATAAGAATTTTAAGAAGTTCAGGACTGATAATTGACGGTATTCCTTTAAGCATTATTTTAGCTCCTCATCAAAACAAACAGCTACCTTTCCGCAGTTACCGCTTGCCATGAGCGCATATGCTTCGTCAGCTTTTTCAAGCGGGAAACGATGCGTTATAAGATCTGCCGGATGAATATTCCAGCGGACAAGATGTTCAACAAGGTCTTCCATCTTCCAGATTGAAGTTACCCAGGAGCCGTATATTGATTTTTGATCATGCAGCATATCAGGAGACGGGTTAAAGTGCACGGTTCCACCCTCACCTACAAATGCGATTTTGCCCCACTTACGTGTTGCACGGATTGCAACCTGACGTGCAGGATCAGCTGCAGAAGCATCGATTGCCTTTTCAACGCCGTTACCACCTGTAAGAGCCTTGATTTTGTCTACAACATCATCAGACGGGGTAAAAGCATGGTCAACGAGTCCTTTTTCTTTTGCTATACGGATGCGTTCTTCGTTAGTATCCATACCGATAAGCATTGTTGCGCCCATCGCACGGCAAAGCATAAGTGCCGCGAGACCAACAGGACCTAGTCCTGTAACAAGAACCGCATCATTGCCGGAAATACCGATTTTTTCGATAGCTTCGTAAACAGTACCGAATCCGCACGCAACCTGTGCACCGTCCGCATAAGACATTGAATCAGGAAGTGCTACAAGATCTTTTTCGTCACAAAGCATGTACTCAGCCATACCGCCGTCACGCTGCCAACCGTATGCCGCGCGAAGTTTGCTTGTGCAGGAAATCATAAAACCCTGACGACATTCGTGGCAAACACCGCAGCCTGAAATATGATAAACGATTACACGATCGCCTTTCTTAAAACGACGGAGACCGGGACCTTCCTCAACAATCTGACCACAGGGTTCGTGACCTGCAATCTTGTTCTGATAACCTTCAGGACCTTTACCAACGTGTTCGCGGTAAATACAACGTATATCTGAACCGCAGATTGTACAGCACTTGGTTTTTACAAGAACCTGTCCAAAGCCCGGTTTTGGAATATCGTATTCCTTCATTTTTACTGTGCTGTCGCCCGGCAGCATTGCACCTTTCATTTTTCCTTCCATAATATTCCCCCTTATTTTTTTGTATTTATATAAATGGAACGCTATTTTTCTATATAACCGTTTTCATCCCACAACTTATGCCAGTTGTCGCCGCAGCCTTCCCACAAAAAGACCTGTCCTTTTATAAGGCGGCAGTTCCGGTCGTCATCGGCGATTGCCTTCATCTCCGAATCAGTAAGCGGATCGCTCATAAGACATTCCAGATTGGAAACAATGTTCTTCTCTTTTGTGGAGAACGGAATCGGAACATGACCCCGCTGGTTAGCCCATTTAAGACAGATTGCGGCAGGATGGCAGTTATGTGCGGCAGCAGCAGCTTTTACTGAAGGCATTTCCATATCTACAACATCATCAGCGGTGGTATCGCGTTCAGGTCTGTTAGGAGAGCCGAGCGGACAATAGCCGATAATACCGATGCCCTGTGATTTTACGTAATCGTAGAATTCTTTTTGCTGGAACGAGGGATGAAGCTCCATCTCATTGAAAGAAGGCTTTATGCGGCAGTCGCGCAAAACAAGCTCCAGCTTTGGTTTTGTCATATTGCTTACGCCCAGATGTTTAACAAGCCCTGCATCCACAAGCTTTTCAAGCTCGTGCCACAGTGTCATAAATTCTTCGTGAATGTATGGACGCGCTGAAGCCGCACGACTTGTTACATCACAATGTGCTTCGTGGGCATTTGGGAACGGCCAGTGAACAAGGTACAAATCAAGATAATCAAGCCCCAAATCGGAAAGCGACTTTTTGAAAGTTTCGGTGCATACACCAGGTGCATGCTTGTCGTTCCAAAGCTTGCTCGTAATCCAAAGCTCTTCTCTTTTTATAGCCGGAAGTCCGTCAATCTTACCGCTCATTGCACGGTTCAGAACCTTGCCGATTTCTTTTTCATTGCCGTATACTGCGGCACAGTCAATGTGCCGGTAACCGGCTTTAAGTGCAAGTTCCACTGATGCTGAAACCAAATCGGCGTCGGCATGATCGCTTCCAAACGTGCCAAAGCCCACTGCAGGAATACCAAACTCCATTTTTTTATCAAAACATATGCTTTTCATCGTTTTTTCCTTCTATATACATTACAACTTTATGAATTTGCCCAGGCAAGTTGCCCCAAAACCTTTATATGAACCGTCGAATACGATTTCAACTGTCTTGTTCAAATCCATTTCGTCAGTACACTCAACTGCCAGAGGGTAGACTTTTACGCAGCTGCCTTTTTTTACAAAAAGCGGCAGACGTTCCAAAGGAGTTTTGACATCCTTAAGCCATTTTCCTTCAGAGTGAATTTCATCTCCTGTCCAAAAATCAACCCAGTCACCGGCAGGAAGATATATATCCCGTATACCTTCGCTGTTCATAACAGGTGCAACAAGGAACGCATCACCAAAGTAATATTCATCATCAATACCCCAGCAGGTCGGATCGTCCGCATGATGGAATATCAGCGCACGAAGAACCGGATAACCTGTTTGAGTTGCCTTTTTACCTTGTTCTACAATATACGGAATGAGCGCATAGCGAAGTTTCAGCCACTCACGGACAGTGTCCGCAACAGCAGGGTACTCGTAAGGCTCGCGTGAATATGAACCGTGATAACGCAAATGTGAAGTAAATACTCCGAACTGAGTCCAGCGCACATACAGGTCGTCAGCAGGCTTGCTGTTCATAAAACTCGGCAAACCGTGGAATCCCGGAACATCGTGGCTCCAAAAACCAAAGCCCGACAGCCCCGCATGCAGTCCACCACGAAGCGCACCAGCCATTCCGTCCCAGGTACTGGCACTGTCGCCGCTCCAATGAACAGGATAGCGCTGACATCCGATCCAACCTGCGCGAGCCCAAATAAGAGCGTTATCGCCTTTTACTTTGTGACTGATTTCATACGCTGCCTTCTGGTACAAAAGCGCATACATATTATGAAGTTTTTTGTAAGGAAGTCCCATGTATTCAGCATTTGGATCGATTACCTCGCCAAAGTCCGTCTTTATTGCAGAAACACCGCGTTCCAAAAGACTTTTTAAAAGTCCCTGATACCACTCAACCGCGGCAGGATTTGTAAAATCTATGTTTCCGTCAAACTCAACATCGCTGAAATTTGAACCCAAGGCTTCAAGTTTTGCCTTAGGCGGTGCAAAATAACGGTTTTTCTTTGCAATTTCGTAGTATTTGGTTCCTTTTGCTATACTCGGAAGCTGCCACAGACAGATTTTTACGCCGTTTTTCTTCATTTCCGCAAGATAGCCGTCAGGGTCAGGAAAACGTTCCTCGCTGAATGTCCATTCACACTTCCAGTCAGTAGCGAACCAGCCTGTATCAAGATGAATAACATCAAGCGGGAATTTACCCTCGCGCATTTTCTTGACTACAGTCCGCGTTTCATCTGCGGAAAAATAGGTCATCTTTGCCATCCAAGTACCGTAAGACCATAGCGGAACATCATGCGGAAAACCTGTAAGGCGGCGGTAATTTTTAACAATCTCTTCTACACTGTCACCACCGATAAGAAACACGTCAAAAGCGTCATCTTCAACTAAGCCCTGTGCAGCCCTTGTACAAATATCCGCAAGAGAAAGTCGCACATGCCCTGATGTCATCAGAAGAACGCCATAGCCGCGGCTTGATATATAAAAAGGCACGTTTTTGTATGCGCGGCGGCTGTTGTTGCCAAGTCCGTCGGTATTCTCAAGAACAAAAGTCTTTCCGGCAAGATTCATACCGGCAAAGCGCTCGCCTGTACCTGCATATTTTTCGTTCGGCAGAGACTTGAAAGAATAAAGCCATCTGTCCGTTTTGCCGTCGCGTTCCACATATCCCAAGCTGAAAGATTCATTCTGATGCGGGAAGAATGTGTCATAACCCGCAAACGGAACAGCTGTTTTACCGTCGGGATATACAGCACCATCCAGAACAGCGGGCGGTTCCGGCTGCAACGTACTCCATATTTCACGTTTTTCCTGCTTTGTGTTTATGAACGCTCGTCTTTTTCCACTGTTATCTTTTATCAGCCAGCCTTCTTCCGTACTGGAAACAGTCTCAACTGTAAGTGGAGTCTGTTTTAAGTCCGCCGCAAAAGAAAACATAGGATTGGCGGAATCATCGGGAAGTGTTGCGGCAGACGTTATACGCATTATCATATCGCCGTAAGAACGCAAATACACGTCCTTTAGTGCAGGACTTTCATCCTCGGCAGGAAACAGGAACATATTTTTAAGAACCTGCCTTACAAACGGAACCTTTACAACAACGGTACCGTTTTCAGCGTCTGCGGAAACAGGAAGTCCCGCACGAAATATTCTGTCGCTGGCAGCTTCAGGTAAATCCTGATCCAGCATATCAAAAACAAATCGGTTAGTCTGTTTCATAAAATCAGCCTTTTACAGCACCACTGTAAGCACCCATAGTTATCTGCTTTTGGAAGAACAAGAACAGCAGAATAGGAACAGAACCGGCACACAAAATCGCGGACATTAGGATCGGGTCTTTTAATCCGTACTGACCTTTAAGCATACCAAGCGAGTGCGTTATAGTGCGCATATCAGCGTTCTGCAAAAGAAGCATAGAGAACGGAAGTTCGTTCCACATTGACTGCGTACCGATTATTGTTATAACAACTATCATTGGCTGTGCTATCGGAACCATGATACGGAAAAGCATCTGATAGAGCTTTGCACCGTCAAGACGTGCCGATTCTACAAGCGACATAGGAACCGTAGAATAGTACGTTGTCATTATGTAAGTACCGAACGGACTGAAATACGCAACCCAAACGAGTATAAGCCCAAAATAGTTATTCACGAGTTTTAGCGACCGGCATATCTGAAAAATCTGCATAGAAAGCAGCATCTGTGGAAATATCATAAGGAACAGCACGGCTAAGAACAAAGGAAGTCTGCCCGGAAAGCGAAGCCGTCCGAATGAGAAACCTGCTGAAACACAGATAAACAGGTAGAATATAAGCCCTACCGGAATTACAAGAAGTGTATTCAAAAAGTAGCGTAGCATATTTCCGTTTTTCCAGACGTACTTATAGTTTTCAAACGTAATGCGGGCAGGAAAACCGAGCTTGTTTGTAACATATTCCTCAGGTGTTTTTATACTTGTAATAACGCAGAAGAATATGGGATATAACGCTACAAAGGCACAGATTGTAAGAAAAATGTACATCAAAGTTTTTAAGTATCTTTCGTAAGCGTTGCTCATTCTGCTTCCTCCTTCATAAGCTTAATCTGGAATATGGCAATTATTGCACAGAATACAAACAGAACGCTTGCCCAAGCACTTGCATAGCCCATCTTGAATGCAACAAAACCGGATGTATAAATACCATACTCAAGCGTGAAGGTAGCAAATCCCGGTCCACCGTTTGTAAATGTGTAAATAAAGGAGAATGCGCGGGCAAGAACTTCTATGAACGAAAGAACTACCCAGAATTCGATTGAAAAGCGGATAGACGGCAGCGTAACGTTGAAGAATGTTTTCCACCATTTTGCGCCGTCAATTTTTGCCGCGTCGTATAATGATTCGTCAATACTACTCATTGCGGCCAGAAAGAATATACAGCCAAAACCTAGTCGCAGCCATACACCGTAAACAAAACCCAGCGAATTCAACGCCAGATCCGGCGTCATAAGCCAGTCTTTGGCAAGGTTTTTGAGTCCCACCGCATTCAGTATGTTGTTTATAGGACCGGTTTTTCTGAACACAATGTTACAGATTGAACCCATGATTACATACCCAAGGATGTTGGGAAGATAAAGCGCAGCGCGGAAGAATGACCAGCCCTTAAGTCCCTCTCTGAGAACAGCGGAAACTATAAGCGGCAGAATAACGCCGAGCGGAATATATAAAAGCAGAATGCCGGTATTCTTTATTGAACCCCAGAATTTTTCATCCTTGAACATTTCTGCGTAGTTTGCAAGACCTATAAAATGAGGTTTTTTAATTCCGTTCCATTTGAAAAAGCTCATAACTATGTTTGCAATAACCGGATACAATATGAACACGGCAAGAAGTATGAGCAGCGGAGCGATAAGTATATACGGCTCTATGAACTCCGTATTTTTTTTGGAAAGTTTTTTATTCATCTTTTTTCCTGGAACACCGGAACTGTTAAACCGCGAAAGAATAAGCTTTTGCAGTTACGTTCCACATTAAAAAAATGGATGTCCGGAGGCACAAATCCCGGACATCCAATATTACACGGCGATTATCTCGCTTCTCTTGCGTTTACAAGCATTGTCTGGCATTTTTTGATGAATTCATCAATACTAATGCTGCCTGTTACAAAAGCTTCTGTGCAGTATCTGTCAAAGTTGCTGTTTGCATCTTCGTTTGTAAGAATATTTGTAACATCGAGAGCAGACTTTCTTGCAAGGATTTCGCCTACGATAGGATAGCCGAGGCTCTTAATGTCTGCTTTTTTGTTTACACCGAGAGCACCTGTTACACCCATGAAAATTGCAGGACCTTCGCCGGATCCGTATGCCTGGAGAACTCTTGCAGCAGCTTCAGGATTCTTTGACCACTTCATGATTGAGTAGCCGATTCCGCATGGCTGAAGAACCTGAACGTTCTTGTTTGATGCGTTTGTGAAGTTTACTGTAGGATAGTAACCGACGTTGTCTTTGCCGAGAGCGTCGCAGAATGTTTTCCAGTTGTTTACGTCAGAAAGAAGACCAATGAACATAGCACCCTTGCCTGCTGCAAAGTTGTCGCCTGCGTCTGTGAAATATACTGTTGAAGAAGCTTCGTCATCAACATAGTTTGACATAAGTTCTTTCATGATTTCGCAAGCTTCTTTGAACTGAGCGTTACCAACAAAGTCAACGTTTTTAGCAAGGTCAGCAACTTTGTCGCCGTAGATATTGGCGATAAAGCAGCGGAAAAGGAAGTCTACAGTGTAAGGACCACCGGAAAAACCGCCTACGATAGGAGCGATTCCAGCTTTTTTGAGAGCCTTACAGTTAGCGATGAATTCTTCTTTTGTTGCAGGAACTTTGTCAGGATCAATACCGGCTTTCTTAAGAAGAGTCTTGTTTGTATAGATTCCGAATCCCTGTGTTGTAAGAGGAACCATGTGAACAGGTTTTTTACCGTTGCCGTTTTCTGAACAGAAAGCCCAGTTGTCTTCAGCAATTTCACTTCTCCATGAAGCGATGTATTTGTCAAGTGGAAGTGTATAGTCATCAAATTCATAAGCCTGAACGCCACCATGGAACATGATAATGTCCGGACCTTCTCCTGCCTGAACAGCAGCGCGAACGAGCTGATAGTAGTTGTCGCCGTCAGGCTGAGCTACGTGGTTAATCTTGATGTCAGGATTGTTTTTTTCAATAAGAGCATCAATCTGCTCCATAGCAACCTTTGACGCACCGGAACCGCATTTGAAGTCCCAGATTGTAATTGTCTTAACACCGGAAGAATCTTTTTTTCCACCGGCCCAAACAGTAGGAACGAGCATAAGAATTACGCACAGAACCAAAATAGTTTTTTTCATTTTTCCCCCTTGAAAGTCTTTCCCTTGGACTTTCTTTTTTTTATATAAACCGTTAAAACAAATAAAAGCAACTTTTTTGTTTAACCGCTTAACTAAGAATAAACCCGCATTTTTCCATTTGTCAAGAAAAAAATTTACTTTTTTTTCTGATTTTTTTTGTGCATGCGGGAAACACCAACAATCAGCTGCTTTCCCGCTCCTCAAGATGTGTCTGGATTATCTCATGAGAAGGCTGCATTCGGCGTTTTTCTATTACATCAACCAAAAGCTCTGCAGCCTTTGAGCCGAGCGCATACGCATTCATATCGATACTTGTTATGGTAGGACTGTGAACTCTTGTAATCATTGTATTACCGGCACTTACGACCGCCATTTTATGCGGAACGTTTATTTTTTGTTCACGCAGAGCGCGGAGCACACCAACGGCGATTGTGTCGTTAAATGTAACAACGGCGGTAGCATCAGTCTTTTTCTCAAGTATCCGCATAAACGCACGGTAGCCTTCTTCTTCAACCATACGTACGTTTACAATGTAACTCTCATCATAATCAAGTCCGTTATCAAGAAAAGCCTGTCTGTAACCAACCTTTCTGTTTTCACTCTGCGCATAGTCCGCAAGCCCATTCACGAGTATTATTTTTTTATGTCCTTTGGAAATAAGGTAATTAACGGCAGCGTAATAACCGGCAGTAATATCCGAATCAACAAAGTATGTTTCTCCGGCATCTTTTTCAGGCGTACCGATTATCGCATAAGGGATGTTCCGCTCCTTTACGTGCTCTATGTATACATCGTTAATTCGCGGGTTCATTATAAGCGCACCGTCGATTGGCTGCGTAAGGCTGAAATCCGGATTGGAACCGCCGGACTCGTTGAGATAATCCGCATAAAGCATGAGCTGGTATTTTTTTTCATGCAGAACGTCAAGAACACCTGTAAGTATATTGTTAAAGAAATAGTCTTCTCTGATGTTCTGTGTTGAAGATGCATACAATCCGACCGTCCAGGTCCTGTTGCTTGCAAGATTTCTTGCGGTAACATCAGGTCTGTAATCAAGCTCTTTTATAGCCTCAAATATCTTTTCTTTAACTTCAGAACTTATTTTCTTTTTTCCTGACAGCGCATAAGAAACAGTGGCGGCGGAAACCCCGACTTTCTTAGCAACAGTCTCTATAGTTACCTTTTTCATTAAAAACCCTTTTGAGTTGCCCCAAACTACTTTGCAACTTCTTTTACTCAAATTAGTTTAGACTGGGTTTTTAAATTCGTCAATCGGAATTTCACTATTTTTGTTAAATTTATTTAAATTATTTAACCTAAATTAGTATTTATGCGGGTTAAAACACGCCTCTCACTCCGCCGTGATGTAATACATTGCTCCGGCAAAATCACCCGGTGTTCTGTGCACAAGAATACCGGCGTTCATAAGCGTACTGCCGCTGAAAATCCGCTCCTGCAAATACGCTGCATCAGCTGCTGCCCCCTCATTAAGTTCCGCACCGGACATATTAACGACCTCAACCCTGTAGCGCTTTTGAGGATCAAGCCCTTCAAAGCGCAGCCTACGACTGCGTCGTGACGGTTCCGTAATTACCTGAATAACCGTTACAAGCGATTGCTTTTTATCTTTGGAAACAACCTGCCAGCTGTCCCAGCGGCGATTTTCAGCGTAGGACAAAAGTCTGTAGTAATCACCTTCACGCATCAGTGAACCGAACCGGTGATAAAGCTTTATCTGATGTGGAACGGCATTTTT
>DBWK01000091.1:1851-3965 GCA_002308875.1 Treponema sp. UBA1240 | reverse complement strand
CACCAAATCTGCGGACTAAAGTATATCATCGCAGGATCAAATCGTGCACCGCCCGCGGAACAGTTTTCCAAAAGCAGATCGGGAAAATCAGTTACAAGCCGCCCCTGAAGTCGGTACATACCAAGCACATAGCGGTGAAGCACTTCACCCTGTCTGTCCGGCGGGAGTGAAGCACTGCTCACCTCGCACAAAGCACGGTTCATGTCCCACTTAACATAGTCTATCTTTGCGTCACGAATTACGCTAGAAACCATATTGTAAACAAAGTCACATACTTCAGAACGGCTGTAGTCAAGCACAAGCTGATTGCGTGCGAGTGAGCGCATACGTCCCGGAACTGACAGTGCCCAGTCGGGATGTGCACGGTACAAGTCCGAATCAGGCGAAACCATCTCCGGCTCAAACCACACGCCGAATTTCATTCCCATTTTGTGAACTTCTTCCGAAAGCCGGACAAGTCCGCCGGGAAGCTTTTTTTCGTTCACAAACCAATCACCAAGTGAAGTGTTGTCGTCATTGCGCTTGCCGAACCAACCGTCGTCAAGCACAAAAAGTTCCACACCTCTGGCAGCGGCTTCTCTTGCAATATCCAGCAGCTTGTCAGTGTCAAAGTCAAAGTATGCCGCTTCCCAACTGTTCAAAAGGACGGGTCTGTCCTGAAACTTGTATTTGCTGCGTATAAGGTGGTTTCTGAACAAATCATGATATGTGCGGCTCATTCCGCCAACACCGTCCGCCGAAAAAACAAGCACTGCTTCCGGCGCGGAAAAACTTGCACCGCCTTCCAGCTTCCAGTAGAAGTTGTCGGTTCCTATTCCGGCGGTAACCCGTACGGAGTCGGTGCTGTCAAGTTCGGCTTCCATCACAAAGTTGCCGGAATAAACAAGGCTTACGCCGTAAACATTTCCCTGTCTTTGGTCAGCGTTTCGTTCCAAAATAGCCATGAACGGATTCACAAGATGAGATGTTTCACCTCTGCGCGATTCGATTTTGTATGAACCGTAAGAAATCGGACGTCTTTGAATATTGCGTTCCCTTGCCCAGGCGCCGTGAAGAGTAAGAACATCAAGCACCGGCTCGTTCTCGAACGTTAGTGAAGAAGAAAGAAATTTTGTTAAAAACAGAGGCTTTTTGCCGGTGTTATGTACACATGAGCTTTTAACAATTACATCAAGCTTTTCAAAAACCGTATAAAAAAGGTGTATTTCTACAGAATACGGTTTGTCTTCCAAAATTATTTCAAGCGTGGAACACTCTTTTTCGGATGCAAACACGGCGGGGATCCCGCTTGTAACAGGCATTCCGTCAAGAACAGGCTTTCCCTGCACAATGCGGTGCGACACATACACAGGATTTACCGTTGTGTAACCGTTTGCAGTGCGAATCTCTATACAGGAAGAACGAAAGTCGCCGCAGCCATGTCCTGAAAACTCAAATGGGAATCCGCCCATAAACGGAACACGTTCTCTTTCCATCTTTTCCGGTGTAAAAGGATAATCATCCGCTCTGAGAAAATAACAGGCATCCTCGTCTTCTATCTTTTTGCCATAATAAACATGACCAAGAAATTTATCCTTATCAGCAACAGCCATCACATAGCTGGATGCCGGTGTATCAAGCTTAAAAATGCGTTTTTGTTCATCAAAAAGTATTCCCATTTTTTTCTCCATGAAAAATTGCTGACAATAAAATAACAATTCGCAATATTTCAAAGAAAACAGAATTGTGTCAAGTGGCAGACTAAAAAATGGATACAGATTTTTTTACATAAACAGCGCACGATCAAATCGTGCGCTGTTTATCTACTTATTCAAAATCGTGATTTCTACGCGTCGGTTGCGAGCTTTTCCTTCTTCCGTGGAATTGTCGGCAATCGGTTTTTCACCGCCCAAGCCCTGTGAAAAAATATGATACGCATCTTTTACACCGAGCTGAACAAGGTAGTTTGCTACAGCTGCCGCACGTTCTTCAGATAGTTTTTGCCGCGCCTGCTGCGTTCCCGCCATTGCCGTGTGTCCGGTAATCAAAAGGTCATTATCAGGGAATGCCTTTAAAAGTTCCGAAATTTTCTGGAGTTTTAGTTTTTCACTTTCCTGCAGCACGGCGGAATCAGG
>DBWK01000091.1:0-1791 GCA_002308875.1 Treponema sp. UBA1240 | reverse complement strand
TTGCTCTCAATATCTTCAACAACAACCGCATTATCGGTTTTAACGTAATCGGTTACTTCCGCTTTTGCGGTTCCTTCAAACACACCAACAATACCATAAGCCGTTTCTATAACAATTCGGAATTGTTCTTCATAATGGTCAATCGCTCCAAGCTCATTGTTCCAGTATATGGTCTGGTTTGAATAACCCATTGTGTTCAAAGGATAATCCATTGTGCGGTCGGCAGGACGCTGCGTGTTTTTAAAGTCCATGTTGTACTTGGCGGATATTTTGTGAAGAGTTTTGTCGTCTTCGGTAACAGTCCCAAGGTATTTGTACTTAACAGTGAACGGAACTTTAAACGGCTTTTCAAGTTTAAAAACGCGCCGCAAATCGTGTGCTTCGTGACCTTCGGCAGTCCAAGTGTCGCCGACGGAAAGATTTCTGTCAGGGAAAATCGGAACATCACGGACAACGGGCATAAAATATTCGTCACCGATATCAAAAACACCGTTCTTATTCCGTGAAAAAATGCTGTGGTATTCTTCACCCCAAGAAAAAACCGGCTGCTTCTGCTGGTTATAAGAAGCTTCTGAGGTCATAAAAGTTGCGTCATGAACAGCAGTTCCATTTTCATCAACACCTTTAACGCTTACGGAAATTCTGTTTACAATATCCGCATGGTGGCTGAAAAATCCGTTGTAATAAACATTTTCATCAACTGTGGAAAGAATTCGGTAGGAATCGCCTTCGGCATATTTGAATACGAATTCCTCCGCCCAAACAAAACCGCAGAACAACAAAACAAATGATACAAATATCTTCCTGAAACGGTCTAAAAACATATTACCTCCATGTAAAAAACCATCTTTTTATGTATCGGGTTTTTCAGTCTTGATGTTAATTATAAAACTAGCTATCTTTTCACTAAGTTACAAAATCGGAAAATAAAAATGAATTTGCCTTTTGAAATAACATCGCTGACACTCGGTTTTATGTTCATCGGAACAGGACTGCTCGGAATAATCGCACTGCTGCTGATACTGGTATACAAAGCCGGAAAAAGAACCGGTTCGCTTGAAGCCTCCGTTCAACACGCTCAGGAGCTAGAAGCCGCAAGAGAAGATGCGGTAAAAAGATCCCGATCCGTTTTGGGCGGCCAAATTGCGGAACAAGCGGCACCGTTTTTGCATGGTTTTCCGGGCAAAGCGGAAGACTGCCGTTTTTTAGGCAAACCCGTAGACTACATTGTGTTTTCTGGTTTGTACAACAACGACACCGTCGATGAAATCGTTTTTGTGGAAATAAAAAGCGGTTCATCAGCTTTATCAAAAAGAGAAAAATCATTAAAAGACGCAATAGAACAAAAGCGTGTCCGTTACGTTGAATACCGCATATAAACTAAAGGCAAAAATCCAGTCCGCCGGTATTTTTTCTGAAAAAAACCGCTTCTTTTATATGCTCCGGCAGGATGACTTCACTTCCTGCCATATCAGCAATGGTTCTTGCAAGCTTTTTTATGCTGCACATTCCCCGCGCAGAAAAATTTTCTTCCAAACAGGCTTGTTCCAATAATTCCCCGCAATTCTCATCCAAGGAAATAAATTTCCGAACTTCTTCAGGTGAGAGGAGCGCGTTAAGTTTTCCCTGTCTGCATCTTTGCAGTTTAACAGCCCTTGCAATATCCTGCCTGAGTTCTTCGGTAGAAATATTGTTGTAGCGGCTGTATTCGGAATCTTTTTCAGACTTACCCAATACAGGAACACGAATATCAATTCTGTCCAAGAGCGGTGCGGAAAACTTTTTCCAGTA
>DBWK01000032.1:38340-48571 GCA_002308875.1 Treponema sp. UBA1240 | reverse complement strand
GCATAAATTGAGTTATAGATTTTTTCTGATTCTTCGTTTGTAATGCTGCCCTTTGCGTCTTTTACTTCTTCAAGTTCTTTTATCCAGCTGGAAAGGAATCCACCAGTACCGCATGCAAAGTCAGCCATAGTTTCACCAATCTGCGGCTTAATCATTTTTGCCATAAATTGAGTTACAGCTCGAGGTGTATAGAACTCTCCGGCACTGCCCGCGCTCTGAAGTTCTTTAAGAATTGTTTCGTAGATTTCACCAAAAGCATGTGTTTCTTCGTAGCTGCCGAAATCAAGCTCATCTATAATGCTTATTATTTGACGAAGAAGAACACCGTCTTTCATGTAGTTGTTTGCGTCTTCAAAAGTTGTACGCACAATGCTTTGGCGGATTGGCGTGTCTGGAGTAATTTCCAGAGTTTTAAGGGTAGGGAAAAGTTTGTTATTCACAAAATCCAGAAGCTTGTCACCTGTAAGGCCATCACCCTGATTTTCGGTATGTGCCCAGTTACGCCATCTCAACTCTTCGGGGATAATTGATACATATTTAGAATCTTCAAATTCCCAGTCTTCTTCTTTTGCGTCATATACCTTTAAAAACAGCATCCATGCTAATTGTTCTATTCGCTGTGCATCACCGTTAATGCCCGCATCATTGCGCATTACATCACGAATGCGTTTTACAAAACTACTTAAGTTACTCATATTTTTTCCTATGCTGTGTAAAGCTCAGTTTCTAATTCTCTGATTGCCTGCCGGTATTTGTCATTTCCACCGAACAGGGCGGATATACGGGCAGGTTTTCCATATTTAGTGAATGGATTTTGTTTAAGGATTTCTGTTGATTCAATATCATAAATGCCAAGTTCGGCATATTTATCCAAAAGTGCGTTTATTACTTCGCGGGCAGCTTCGCCGTATTTGCCAAAGATATCCCGCTTTTTTACATTTTCTGCACGTTCACGGCGGGTAAGCGGTTTTTGATTGAATGCTATGTGGCAGATAAAATCAAAATCATCCACATCACACATATTCTGTTCTTTTTTTATCAGTTCAAGATCAATACCCAAATCTTTGAGCATATTGCGGATTACTTCTTTTTTTTGCTCGCCGTTCCATGTCTGAATAAAGTTGTCCAAAGTCTGATATGTGCCGATTATGCTTTCTTTTGTGTAATCTTCGATGGATTCCTGTTTTAGGAGTTTTCCATCTGTGTCATATATTTGAACAAGGCGTTGCAAAACTTTGATTTTTACTCCGCCCTTGCCGAGTACTTGAATTGTACGGCGTTCCGGTGGGTCTATAATGATTTCTCCGTCATCATTCGGGTCGTCGGGTTTTGATTCAGGTGGAGTTTCAGGCTGTGAGTCAGGATCAAAATCATCATCCTGTTCAACTTCGCCATCCCATTCAGGGTCAGCAAACAAACGGCTTACACGGCGAAAATCCATAATTGTAAAATGTGTTTTGCCGTCATCATAGCGCAGTCGTGTTCCTCGTCCGATTATCTGCTTGAATTCGGTCATGGAATTAATAAGCTCATCTATGACAATAAGCTTTACCATTTTACAGTCGCTGCCGGTGGAAAGAAGTTTTGAGGTTGTTGCTATAACAGGATATTTCTCCCCAACAGAAATAAAGTAATCAAGCTTATCTTTTCCGTATTTGTCGCTTCCTGTAATGCGTACCACATACTGTTCTTTTATATTCCCCTGCGCATCGCGCAAAATCATATCAGTATTCAGATTGTTCAGTGCAATACGCATTCTTTCTGCAGCTGCTTCGGTAGGACAGAACACAATTGTCTTTGACATACGGTCTGTTTCTTTAAGAAATTTGGTTATTTCCTGAGCAACTTCCTCGATTCTGTCCTGAATTATAATGTTGTAGTCATAATCAGAAAGATTATATTCGCGGTCTTCTATCTCGTTCCCGTGGATATCTTTCTGCCCGCTTTTGGGTCGCCAGCCGTCATCAATATTGGTATGAACATTAATTACTTTGAACGGAGCAAGAAATCCGTCTTCAATCCCCTGTTTAAGGCTGTAACTGTAGACCGGCTCACCAAAGTAATCGATATTTGAAACATATTTTGTTTCTTTCGGTGTTGCGGTCATACCGATTTGTGTTGCACCGTTAAAATAGTCAAGAATCTTGCGCCAGCGTGAATCTGCCTTTGCAGAACCGCGGTGACACTCATCGACGATGATGAGGTCAAAAAAGTCCGGCGCAAAATATTCTTTGTACTTTGAAACTTCCGCTTCAATTTCTTCTTCGGTTTCTTCTACTTCTTCGCCTTTGTGTTTTGCGGAATCAAGCTGCTGGTACAGGGCAAAATAAACCTGATACGCGCTGATTTTGGATTTGTCTTCTTTTTGAAAATTGATTTTGTGAATCACTTTTTCAAGAGGCTTAAAATCACCGTTTATTGTCTGGTCAACAAGGTTATTACGGTCTGCCAGATAAAGCACTTTCTTTTTTGCACCTGCTTCCAAAAGCCGCCAGACAATCTGAAATGCGGTATATGTTTTTCCCGTTCCAGTTGCCATTGCAATCAAAATTCTGTTCCTATGCCTGGAAATTGCTTCAAGCGTTCTGTTTACTGCGTTCCGCTGATAATAACGTGGCGGATAAGTTCCAGCCCCGGAATAAAACGGAGTATTCATCAGCTTTTCTTCAAAGCAAAGCGGAACATCATATACGTCGGATTTGCCGTCAATGTGATACTGTTGTTTATTTATTACTTCAAAGTTTTTATCAACATCATCTTTTTTCCATCTTGCAAACAGTTCTTCGGCAGTAGGAAATTCAGAAAGCGGAAATTCTTTTTCTAAGCCTGTTGTAAAATCATGTTCAAAAAAGCTGCCGCCGTTTGATGTATACACAAAAGGTACGTTCATCATCATGCCATAGCTGATTGCCTGCTGCATTCCAAAAGAAGAAGAATGATTGTTGTCTTTAGCCTCTACTATGGCAAGTGGTGTTCCCTTGTTGTACCAAAGAACATAATCACAGCGTTTGCCTTTGTCACGGCTGGGAACATTGCCTTTTATCCGTACTTTTCCGTCAGTGAATTTATTAAGTGGAGAAGTTTCCATAGTGATNNTTTTTGATATCCCACTTAGCAGTCAAGGCAGGCGTTATGAACTGGAGTTTAATGTCTTCTTCTGTCATCTGGCTAATATCAAAAATATCGCTCATACATATTTCCTACATATAAATAATGCAGTTAATGATAACATGAAAAGAACAGATTATCCACAATTTTGATTTCTATAAAACAGTTCAGTAAAATACTAAAATTCTCGGTTAGTTTTAAAAAATTCTCGGCGTGAATTTTAAAAAACTCGGCGTGAATTTTGAAATTCTCGGCGTGTTTTTTTTAAAACCAACCGCGAATTTTGCAAAAAAAATGAAAAATTTTTTGAAAAAATACGAAAATTTTCGTTCAAAAAAAAACTTTGGGTTAATATTTATCATATACATCAAAAAATACATCAAAAAAACTTAAAAAGTTCTGAATATTATATAGTTTAAAGCAAATGACAAATGTGTCATTCAAAAAATTAAAATGCGCTTAAAAGCGCAGAAGGAGGCAAACAAATTGAAAGTATAAAAAAAAGACCTTTTAACTATTTTCAGTTAAAAAGTCTCTAAACAAATCAATGAGAAAATCACTGATATAAACCCAAAAAATATCATAAATGATTTTCACCGATTCTTCAATATTTTTTTATTGAAGAGAATTAATGGTTGTTTGCAGATTGCATTTATCTGCAAGCAAATAATCCATAAATCTGGAGATAATTAAAATGAAACATTTTCAGAAATTTACAATTAAAAGGAAAGGAAAAATATACCATGAAATACCATGTAATTAGAAGAATAAACCCATTAAACAAAACAGAGAGCAAGTTCTATGCAGCACCAAAATACGGTGATGAGCTTACTATCTTGGATCTTGCAATGGAAATATCCGATGCATGTACATTAAACGTCATAGACGTTGAAGCTGTATTAATCGCATTATTGCGTAAGCTTCCGATTCATTTGAAGAATGGATTGAGAATCCAGCTCGGCAGTTTTGGTCGGGTAAAACTTTCATTCTCTTCAAAGGGATTTGAAAAAGAAGAAGACGTTGATGCTTCAAGTATCACAAATGTTCGCATTCTTTTTACACCTAATGCTGCATTAAAGCGCGACGTTGAAAATGCTACGTTCACAAAAGCGTAACATAGTGATTTAATCACAAAAGCTCTGTAGAGAAATCTACAGAGCTTTTTTTTGTGCTGATTATAAACAACATTATTTTGTTGAGTACATCGAGATTAGGAATTAGTTGTTTTGAAAACACTAAAAGTTAAACTATCATCACACACGGTTCATAATAAAATGAAATCGATGTGTCATGTGTCATAAATGTGAGCCCGTCTGCCTTTGCCTGAGAAAGCAGTAATCTGTCAAACGGATCATGATGTTCCGGTGCATTATCTGGGCGAGAAAGTGTATCGAGTGTAAAAATATGTTTTTGATGTAATGGAAACTCTCTAAAGTCTTGTTCAGCGCAAAAACTGATAAAACTCTGTGCAGACAAAGAGAGTTTATCGGGTTTGAGACCATGTTTTATGGCAATTTCCCAAACAGAAACAAGGCTGTAAAAAATTTCGTTGTTTTGGTTATCTATGAGATTTCTGGCTTTGGTTGAAAGTCTATTATCCCCAGTAAGATACCAAATTATAATATGAGTATCACAGAGTATTTTCATCAGACAGCACCAAACAATTTGGCAATTCTTTCGTTATCTTCGTCAAAATCGGTAGGATAAACAAATTTACCTTTGGCACTCCCAAACTGGCGCTTCTTGGAGCAAGATACAGGAGGCTGCTCTTTTGTATTTTGCGTGCGCTGCAAAAGTTTTGCAAGAAATTCCATAATAGAAAGTTGCTCTGTAAATGATAAAAGTTCAAGTTGCTTTTCAAAATCTTTTAATTCCGTTGCTGACATTGTTCACCTCCTACTTGGTATAAAATACATAATAGCACATATTTTTGATTTTGTATGGGAAATTCTAAACTATTTGCGATGGGCAAGCAGCCACGCTTTTATTTCGTCTTTACTCATTCTGCCAGTTCTTTGTAAGCTTCTATATTCTGGTTGATGAGCGAATCTGAAACTGCTAAGAGCTTTTCATCAGAGACGGTAGCAAACTGCCTGTCGTCTTCCAAAACGGTGATAATGACTTTTTTGCCGTCAAATCTTTCAAGCGAATGTTCATCTGCAATAATTGTGTTTCCCTGAATTATTCCGGTTGTCGCAAAAATTTGATTGACTCCTCTTTTTATAGTATAGCATAAGACAAAAATAAAAAAATTAAATATGATAAGAAAACAATTTTGATTTGTTCACCCAATCGTCAATTCATAGTCTCTTTGATTCTAAATGTAATATCTTTTAATTCTACAGCTTTTGTTATATAATTATTTTTACATATTTATTTTTTGAGGAGTAGACAATGGATATTAATATAAAAACCGACAGTAAAAAAAGTCTCTTCAAAAAAATCAATATAAAAAAATACATCACGCTCAAAAATATCATTGCCATAATTGCCTTTATTCTGTTGTGCGTATGTTACTATCAGTCAGAAATGGCTTCAAGAGCTGCCTCCAAATCAAAAGAAATAATAACAATCGGTTCGCATCAATTTACGTATTCATCCTTTGCGGGTGTATATTCCGCAATAATGACCATTATCCTTATCAGTTGGGTTGTTTTTTACCGCACATTCGGCTTTTATACCGCCATGAGTATTCTTACCGTCCGAACAATACGTCTCTTTAGAACCCTGGTACACAGTCATTATAGTACATCAATGCTTCCTGCCATCTTCCTGACTTTTTCTGCCATAGTTTCTGTCCTTCTTATATATTTGCAGTATGAAAAACGCCAGAAAGCCCAGGCAAAGCATCGCAAAGAACTTGAAGAGTTTACCAAGGAAATAATGGGTGCTTTTTCAAAATGTATTGACGGCAAAGATCCGTATACAAACGGTCATTCGCGCCGCGTCGCCAAATACACACGAATGCTTGCACAGCGGCTTGGTGAATCCGACGAAACTATTGAAAAATTCTACAACATTGCACTTTTGCACGATATCGGAAAGATTGGAATACCGGAAACAATCCTTACAAAGCCCGGTAAACTTACCGCCGAAGAATTTGATGTTATTAAAAGCCATGCGGCAAACGGTTACGAGATTTTGAAAGACGTAAAGATTCAGGAAGACATTGCCGCAGGCGCTCATTACCACCACGAACGTTTTGACGGCAAAGGTTATCCGGAAGGTCTTTCGGGCACAAACATTCCGTGGGTTGCGCGCATTATTTCCGTTGCCGACACTTTTGACGCTATGAGTTCCACCCGACCTTACCGCCAAAAGCTGCCGCTTGAATTTATCGCGGCAGAAATTGAAAATTGCGCCAGCAGCCAGTTTGACCCAAAGGTTGTCAAAGCCTTTTTATCGCTTTATCTCGAAGGCGCATTCGCGGATTTGGCATAAAATAGTTGCAGGAATTTTTAAAAACTGCTGTAAAAACTCTTTACCATACGGAAAAAAGCTGATATTTTATAAATGACAAAATTACAAATTTTGACATATACACTATTCTACTAAAGCAGGTTTTTATGAAAAAGGAAAAAACTTTACCATGGGCTTTTCTGGATGCATGGAGAGGCAAAGCATTCAAGGGTGAATGGCCTACACTGCCGGAAATGTTCCGCATATCTGTAGAACGTTTTGGAAACCGTCCTTGTTTTACTGTTTTTGAACCTGATAAAAATACACTCACATACAGTCAGGTATTGGACAACGTTGAAAAGCTTGCACAGTGGCTGTACGAACACGGCATAAGAAAAGGCGATAAGATTGCCGTAAGCGGCAAAAACTCACCGGAATGGGCTACCGTATACCTTGCAGCCGGTTTTGCCGGAGCAACAATCGTTCCGATTGACTACGCCCTGCACGAAAAAGAAGTAGAAAACCTTCTGAACACTGCAAAGCCAAAAATGTTTTTTGTTGATGAAGAAAAATACGAGTATTTTTCCGGCAAAATTGAAAGTTATTCTCTGAGCCGCAAATACCCCGACCTGTACGTTTACAACTTAAAACCGTCCGCACCCTGCACTCCCGACATGCCGGAAGAAAAAGACCTTGCAGCAATCCTTTTTACATCGGGAACAACCGGCACTCCAAAAGGCGTTATGCTTACGCATCAGAACCTTGTTGCCGACTGTTACATTGCACAGACAAACCTTAACATCTTTGAAACTGATGTTTTCTACGCATTGCTTCCTATTCACCACTCATACACAATGCTTGCAGTATTCATCGAAGCCGTATCAGTCGGTGCCGAAATCGTATTCGGCAAATCAATGGCTGTTTCCAAGATGCTCAAAGAACTGCGCGAAGGCAAAATTACAATGCTGCTCGGTGTTCCGCTTTTGTTCAACAAGCTGCTTGCCGGTATTCTCAAGGGAATCAAGGACAAGGGTGTCGTTGTTTACGGCATTATGCGCTTCCTGATGGGTCTTTCATACATTATCAAAAAGGTATTCCGTGTTAATCCGGGTAAAAAACTTTTCAAGCCTGTTCTCGAAAAAGCCAGCATCAACTCGCTGCGTATCGCAATCTGCGGTGGCGGTCCGCTTGCTGCAAGCGTATTCAAAGTATACAACGAAATGGGTATCGACTTTATCCAGGGCTACGGACTTACAGAAACTTCTCCTATTATCGCTCTTAACCCGAAAGAACACTTTAAGATTGAAAGTGTCGGTAAGCACTTTGAGCCGTGGATGGGAATGCGCATAGACAATCCTGACGAAAACGGCATTGGCGAAGTTCAGGTTAAAGGTCCTATGGTTATGCAGGGCTACTACAACATGCCCGAAGAAACAGCCGCCGTATTTACACAAGACGGATGGTTCAAGACAGGAGACCTTGGCAAGCTCGACTCAGAAGGCTACCTGTATCTTGCAGGTCGTGCAAAGAACATGATTGTTACCGAAGGCGGTAAGAACGTCTTCCCCGAAGAAATAGAAAACGCTTTCCAGCTTTATACGGATATCGACCAGATTACCGTTCAGGGCTACATAATGGATGAAACTACAAAGTCAGAAGGTATTGAAGCTCTTATCTATCCTTCCGATGACCTTTTCAAACGTCTTAACATTATGCGCGGAGATACCATCTCACAGGACAAGGTTCTCAGCACAATTCAGGATCAGGTAAACAAGGTAAACAAGGATTTGCAGCCCTATGCCCGCATTTCAAAAGTAACCCTTCTGGACAAACCGCTTGAAATGACCACAACTAAAAAAGTAAAAAGAGTATATAAAAAATAACTCTTCATAATCAACCTCCGCCTCCGGTCAAGTTTTGGCCGGAGGCTTTTTTTTGCCTTTTAATTTTCTTGACAGTCAAAAAAAACTGCCGTACAGTTTAAACATACTTGTTTGAGGAGTCCTTTATGTTACTGAAGCATCTTAAAATTCGGGTCAAACTGACCGGAGCTTTCCTATTGACTGTTATTCTTACAGGATGTCTTGCAGTATACAGTGTTTATTCTACAAACATTATTTCCAAAAAGCTGCTCACCGCAGTGGACAACACAAAAATCAGCATAAATCTTACAAACGACCTGCAGCTTTTGCTCAAAGACCTGCTCCTTACAATCAACGACGTACAGGCTGATTATGCAGAAAACAAGCTTAATTTTTCAAAATATGAATCAAAGCTGAAAAGCTGCCGTTCACAGGCAACTTCGCTTGTTGACCAGCTGCAAAAAAGCGTTGATGATCCGGCAATCCAAAAGAAAATAAATGAAGGCATAACAAATCTTACCAAATTACGCCAACAGACTGATAATTGGACGGCGGGAATCATGAAGAACCAGCCTGCGGAACAAATTACCGCCATATATAATCAGGTAATTCAGACAGGTACACAGCTTAATGCCGTTCTTTCGCAGCTCGACGAAGCTTTTCTTTCTTCCTTGGACAGAAATGTAAAAACCGTAGACAATTCAATCCACAGTATCTCTCTTAATCTTATCATTTTTGGGGTAGTAATTGTCGTAATTTCCATAATAATCGGGCTGATTATTTCAGCTTCCATAGTTACCCCGATAAACGGTTTGGTAAGAATTTCCAATTCCATTTCCGAGGGCGACCTTGTACTGGACGAAATTACCGAAGAAGAAAAAGACAAGATTATCAGCCGCAATGATGAAATCGGTGATTTGGGCAAATCAATGCAAACAATCATTTCATCATTGTCAAAGGTTATTTCCACAATCAGGGAAGCTGGCGGACAGGTTGCCGCCGGCAGCAGCCAGATAAGTGCAACCAGTCAGGCTGTTTCAACAGGCGCTTCCGAACAGGCTGCCTCTACCGAAGAAATTTCAGCAACCATTGAACAGATGGCTTCCAACATAAAACAGAATGCGGATAACGCCGCGGCTACATCCGGTATTGCCGAAAAAACTGTTCAGAGCAGTACAAAAGGCAGCGAAGCCGTTAGCCAGACAGTTACCGCAATGAAAGATATAGCGGCAAAAATCTCAATTGTAGAAGACATTGCCGGAAACACCAACCTGCTTGCCCTTAACGCGGCGATTGAAGCGGCCCGTGCCGGCGAGGCAGGAAAAGGTTTTGCCGTTGTTGCGAGTGAAGTGCGCAAGCTTGCTGAGCGCAGCCAGATTGCCGCTGCCGAAATAAGTGAGCTTTCCAAGAGCAGCGTGGGAATTGCTGAAGAAAGTGGCAGCCTGATTGCATCCGTCATACCGGACATTCAGCGCACAGCGGAACTTGTTGAAGAAATTTCGTCCGCAAGCCGCGAACAGGATATTGGTGCGCAGCAGATTAACAAAGCCATACTGCAGATGGATACCGTTACCCAGCAGAATGCGTCCGCCGCAGAAGAACTGGCTTCCATGGCTGAAGAGCTTGCCTCTCAGGCACAGCTTTTGCAGGAAAGTATCAGCTTTTTCAGAATCTCCGAAACTGAAAAGCACACTGAAAAAAAGAAGATGCTTCCGCCCGCATCAAGTGTTGCTGATACTAAGACTGAAAAGCCGGAAGATACTGAAACCGAATACTCAAGAACTTTTTCAACGGCAAAGAACGGTGATTATATTCCTACCACGTTCCCGCAAATCTCCGACGAGGACTTTGAAGAGTTTTAG
>DBWK01000032.1:34216-38200 GCA_002308875.1 Treponema sp. UBA1240 | reverse complement strand
GCATGCAAACGCAATTGATGCGTTCGTCCTGTTTCCGGCACAAATTCCACAAACGTTTTGTGCTTTTTGAACAAATCCCGCTCATACGTTTTTGCCAGACGATAACACTTTACCGCTTTTTTTGCGTCTTCAAGACTTAGAATGCGCCAGTTAGTGACTCCGATTTTGCCGTTAACTTCATCGTAAATTTGGTATGGTCTGTGTTCCACATCAAGCCGGAACGGCAGTTCAATTCTTCCTGCAATCGGCTTTCCGCCGCCGTTGGTTTCCGTAACTTTGCAGCCGTCTCCCGGGTAAACAGGTTTTTCCAAAACGGCATAGTAGCGTTTTTCAACGGTTCCGTTCATGAACTGCAATGAAAGGTTTCTGTGCGCATCAGCATTAAAGGCCATAACAAGCAGACCGGATGTATCCATATCAAGGCGGTGAACCGAAGGCTGTTCTATGCATTCGGGAAACAGGTTTTTTAAACGGGTTGTGGCGCTGTCCAGTTTTTCTTTGCCCCTGCCGGGAATTGAAAGCAAACCGGACGGCTTGTTGATTACGATTATTGCCTCATCCCTGTAAAGAATTTCGAGCCCGAGTATGTGCGGCAAAATAAAAGAACATTTTTCGTCACACGGCGGATAAAACTGTTTGTGTTTTTTGCTGCCGGAGTTGTTTTCTTTTCCGTAGTAAAACTCCGCAAGGCTGACCGGTTTTAGTCCGTTTTTTGCGGCATAAGCCAAAAGCTTTGGAGCGCAACATTCGCCACAGCCTGTGGGTAGCAGTGTATCATCTGTGGTTATATCCGAAAAATGCTTTACTTCGCCGGTAAGGCAGTGGAATTCGTACAGGCCGAAAATGTTTTTCATTGACTCGGCGGAAAGTTCTCTGCGTTTTTTCTTGAGCGACTTTAGTTCGCTTTCTGACAGACCGCTGTTTTTGTCTTCAATAGTATCAGTAAGCTCATGAATGAGCCTGTCGCTTTCTGCCGATTGTTTGTAAAATTCAGCTTCGTCCAAAAGGGGCGGCACCCAGCCTGTCACGTTCCAAATGCTGTTGTACTGCCCCGAAAAAGCTTTGAGCACAACTTCGTTCCTGTCTGCGTCCTTACAAACGCAAATTCCGAACATTTGTCCGGTTTTGCCGGAAAACAATAAATCGGTTGTTAATGCGGGATTTTTTACAAGCGATTCAAAGTCTATTCTTTTGTGGGTATCCAGCTGCTCCATGAGCTGGTAGCAATATTCGTAAGCTTTTTCCTGAGGGAACGGCGGGAACATGTACAGGTTTATTCCATTTCAAGAACCAGCGTGAACGGTCCGTCGTTCAGCAGCTCCACCTGCATATATGCGCCGAAAATACCGGCCCCAACCGTTTTAAAAACAGGATTCTTTTTTGCCTGAGCCAAAAAGTATTCGTAAAGTTCATTTGCAAAATCCGGCTTTGCCGCAAATTCAAAACCCGGACGGTTACCTTTGCGGCAGTCGGCATAAAGCGTGAACTGCGAAACAACGAGCAGACTTCCGCCAACATCGCTGATTGATTTGTTGATTTTGCCGTTTTCGTCTTCAAAGATGCGGACTTTTGAGATTTTGTCCAGCATTTTGTCTGCCGTCTGCTTTGTATCCGTATGCGTTATTCCCAACAAAACCAGATATCCGTTGGAAATTTCTCCGGTTATTTTTTCGTCAACTGTTACTTTTGCGTGTTTTACTCTTTGAAGAACAACTTTCATTCTTTTTTCTCCGGTTAAAGGCGGATTCTGCCACGGAAACTTCGTGCAAGCGTAAGGCGGTCTGCATACTCCAAATCGCCGCCTACCGGCAGTCCGGATGCCAGCCGCGAAACTTCAACACCTGTCTCGGCCAGTATTTTTTGCAGGTACAAAGCGGTTGTATCGCCTTCCACAGTCGGGTTTGTTGCAATGATTACTTCTGTAATGCCGCCGGTTTTTACCCGCTCAAGCAGTTTTGAAAAAGACAACTGATCCGGTCCAATTCCGTCCAGGGGAGAAATAACTCCGCCCAGAACATGAAAAAGTCCGTGATACTCATGCGAGGCTTCAATGGTTTCAACGTCCTGCGGCTGTTCCACAACGCAGATAACGTTGCGCTCCCGCAAATTATTTGAGCAGATGTGGCAGGGATCCGTTTCGGTATAAGCCCCGCATTCCGAACATTTGATTATTTTTGAATGTAAAGTTGAGAGTTCGTCCGCCAATGTTTTGGCATATGTGGATTCCGTATTCAACACATAATACGCAAGACGCGTCGCAGACTTTTTTCCGATTCCGGGCAGACGGGATAATGTTTCCGCCAATTCTTCCAGTGCATTCATTATTAAAGACCCAAACCCGGAATATCAAGTCCATTCAGCAGTGGACCGAATTTTTCCTGCATCATCTCTTTTATGTTTTCCATGGCGTTCTTATGCGCCGCAATTATTAAATCCTGCAACATGGGTATATCTCTGGGATCAACTGCGATAGGGTCAAGCTTTATTGCCTGAATCTGCATATCACCGCTGACCGTTACGGTTACTATTCCACCGCCGGAAGAACCAGTAGCTTTGTAGTTTTTAAGTTCTTCCTTCATGGTGTTCAACTGACCTTGAATTTCTTTTGCATTTTTCAGCAATTCAAAAGGATTTATGTTCATGAAACTAAAACTCCCTTAAAAATATCACATATTATTTCAACCTGTTTAGGCAATTGAGTTTCTTCTACGGATTTTTCCTCTTCATAAACTATGGAACAGTTGATTTTTTCGCCGCCAAGTTTTTTAAAAACGGAACTTATGTATGGTTTTTCATCCTGTAGCTTGTTTTTTGAAAAAGTATTTGTAGTATAAATGACAACGGAATCAGCTGTTACAACGTGATGTGAAATTTGCAACAGCGCGGAACCTACCAGTGTTTTGTCACGCTGTATTTCTGCAATCGCTTTTTCCCACAGTTCTTCGCCGGTAAAAAGAACAGCCGGAGCACTTTCTCTGTTAACTGTATTTTCCTGTGCCGGCGGTTCGGCCTGCCCGGTTTTAACTTCCGTATTGGTTTTTAATGTTAAATCCTTTTTTAACTGCGTAAAAAAGCTTTCGCTGGCTTCTGTTTCAGCAGCCGTTTTTCCAGCCTGTACACGACTGCTACCGTAAAAAGGGTCGGCATTCGCCGAACCGCCGGTTTCGGGTTGCGGAACAGAGCCGCCTGCAAGCAGGTGCCGCGCGGAATCCACCGCCGCCTTTACTTCGCGCGGTGAAATGTATGAAGAAAGCCAGCACAAGCGGGAAACAGCCAGTTCCAGCTCATAGCGCGGCGAAAGGGAATATCTTACGTCGCGGTACAACTGAACAAAGTATGATAAGGCTCTTTCAAGCTTTATGGTGTCCCATGCCTGCAGCACTTTTTGCGAAAATCGCGAAGCTGACTGTCCAAGCAGCGATTCTTTGGAAATGCCGCTTTTAATCAAGAGCAGATTCCGCAGATAATCCGTAAAGTTTATTATAAGCTGATCAACGGAAACACCTTTTTGCAGAATGGAATCAATCAATTCAAAAACCTGCGAAAAATCACCGTCATTGTTCTCAAGGCATTTTTCGCAAATCTCATTCAGCTGCTCAACGCCGGTAATTCCCATTTTGTCACGAATCTTTTCATACGTTATATGGTTACCGGAAAAGGCTGCAACCTGGTCAAAAAGCGTGTAAGCGTCGCGTACACTGCCTGTTGTTTCGCGGGCAATCCAATAAAGGGCTTCGTCATCCGCCTCAATTCCGCTTTCCGTTGCGGCGGCTTTAAGCAGTTCCTTTACCTTTTCGGGAGCAACAAGCCTGAAATTAAACTGCTGACAGCGGCTTTTTATTGTTGCCGGAACCTTGTGCAGCTCAGTGGTCGCAAAAATAAAGATAACATATGGCGGTGGTTCTTCGATTGTTTTGAGCAGCGCATTGAAAGCGCTCGTGGAAAGCATATGAACTTCATCGATTATGTAGATTTTATAACGCA
>DBWK01000032.1:30348-34034 GCA_002308875.1 Treponema sp. UBA1240 | reverse complement strand
CGCGGACCGGAAAAAAGATACGCGTGGGCAATTTTGCCTGATTCGATAGAGTTTTTTAGTGTTGCAACAACAAATTCCTGACCGGCTAAATCTTCAAAACGCTGAGGACGTCTGCGGGTAGCAGTTACTTCATAAGACATATAAACAGAATAACCTATATTTTGTTCCTAAGCAAGAAGTCGTCAGATTTGTTTCTTTTTGCGGATTAAATTGTTGTAGAAATTGATAAAATAGAGATTATACTCTATACTTTATTTTGGAAAGGAGTTTTTTGGTGATAAAAGGATTCAGCCGAAAAGCTGATTGTACTTTAAGTTTTCTCACTGCAAAATGGCGCAAATGCTCAAAATTTGCCATTTTAACTCTTCTTTTTGTATGTTCTTTCAAGCTTTTTTCCGAAACCGAAACAATTCTGGCAAATAAAAATGAATACGGCGGCAAAACCGTTCAATATGATTATGAAAAAGGCGACCGTTATTCAAGTCAATTGGTTTCATCCGTATATTACTTTGACTCATCCGGCAAACCGCAGCGCGTAATACATAATTTTAATCAGGCACAGTCACAGCTTTCGGGTTTTGCCTCACAGGAAGAACGGCTGGATAACGGTTCAGTCCTGAGCTACAAGCTTGTTTTAAATACAAAACAGCGCACGGAACAAGGTTTTGACTACATCATAGAGTATGTGGGGGCAAAAGACACCATCATCAGAAAGCAGTTTGTAAAAGGCAAATTCAGCGCAACTGAAGAACCCGGTGCCTATACAGACGCGTTTCCGTTTTATGCGCCTGATGTTCTTGCAAAGTATCTGGAAGAAGATGATACGGATGAAATTGTTCAGAACAAGAACGTGTACAAATTCAGCTCCACATTCAGCCGTGCCAGA
This sequence comes from Treponema sp. UBA1240, assembly GCA_002308875.1. Lineage (GTDB taxonomy): Bacteria > Spirochaetota > Spirochaetia > Treponematales > Treponemataceae > UBA1240. Next base: position 33,148 of record DBWK01000032.1, on the reverse strand, counting down.
AGTTTTATAACGTTTTCTTCAGGTACAAAAAACATTTCCGGCAAAGAAAAAGAAGCAATTGAAAAATATATGGACACCTATTACGAACAGACGCAGGCGGGCATATTCGTAAAAAAAATAGAAGTTGAATACAACAAACAAAAATTCATTGCATTTGTACCAGAAATTCTGGTCCATTCCGTCAAAAAAAACAAAAACGCACTTATTTCATACGCTGTTTTCAGCTATAACCACGAAATGTATCTATTATTGACAGATATAAAGGACTTGGACTAATTATGGACGACAAAATTAAAACACTGCAAAAAATAATTGATGAAAGCAATAACATCGTTTTTTTCGGCGGAGCGGGTGTTTCCACCGAAAGCGGTATTCCTGACTTTAGAAGCACGGGCGGACTTTATCATCAGGAATGGAAGTATCCGCCGGAAACAATCCTCTCTCACTCTTTTTTTGAAGAACAGACTGCCGAATTCTACCGTTTTTACAAGGCAAAAATGCTGATTCTGGATGTAAAACCCAACGCAGCACACCTTAAACTTGCCGAGTTGGAAAAAGCCGGAAAGCTAAAAGCCGTTGTTACACAAAACATAGACGGTCTGCATCAGGCAGCCGGAAGCAAAAAGGTTTATGAACTGCACGGAAGCATTCACAGAAATTACTGTATGAGGTGCAGCAAGTTTTTTTCCGCCGAATACCTTAAAAACAATACGGATCCCATCCCACGCTGTTCCGAATGCGGTGGAATAATCAAACCGGACGTTGTTCTTTATGAAGAAGGCTTGGACAACAACACGATAGATAATTCCGTTTCCGCAATTTCTAGTGCCGACTGCCTTATTATAGGCGGAACATCTCTTGCGGTTTATCCGGCTGCTTCACTCATTCATTATTTCAGAGGAAAGCACCTTGTTCTGATTAACAAATCAGCTACACAATATGATTCCAAGGCTGATCTGGCAATCAACGAAAAAATCGGTGAGGTTTTAAGCGCCATAAAAGTATCCTAATCCGGCGCCAAGTAAAATCTTTCTTGCAATTTTCATTTTCCAATAGTAGACTGGTATTATGTCATTCACAGAGAAGCTTGCAGATTTATTTGATCTTCTGTTTTTCAGTTCAAATCCTGAAAAAATGAAAAAGCGGGAATTGCGCAAATTTGAAAATGAACTGCGCATTGATTCTCCTTCTTTGTTCAGGAACAATACACTCACACCGGATTTTGCGGCAGGCTTGAATATTCTTTTAAAGAATACGCAGCAAATTTATGACATTCTTCATAATACAATCCTTAATGAATCAAAATCCACGGCAACAAATTATATTGACCTGCTGATTGCTTCGGGCTTTTCCGACGAAGATTGTACAATCATAGCGTCATTTAATTATGAACGACGCAAAATGGTTCTCAGAGACAGCGAAAATCAAAAGAAAACCTTTGAGCAGCAGAGGGCAAATCTGGAAAAGGTTCTTAAAGACATAAAAGCTTCCGTGGAACTTAAAAAAATAGAACAGATTCTTGCAAAGCTGTTCCAGTTGCATGATATATGTTCTTTTGACTATGAACGTTTTATCCGGTTCTTTGACCCGAACTTTTCCGCCGCCAAACCCGAAGAAGCTTCTTTTGCACCAATTCCGCTGATAGAACATGAAGTCCGGCTTTTGGACTTTTACTACATAGTCAACAATTTTTCGGTTTCAACTTCGCTGTTAAAAGCTGTTCTTGCGCTTGCGGAACAAAAAAACGGAAAACCGCTTTCGGCTGAACAAAAAAACGATATTACCGAAAACCTGAAAAAAATCTCCTATGTTTTTGTAAAAATACTAAAACCGGACTCTTTGCAAAAAATTATCTGCCTTTTGAAAAAAGACCCGCAGTTTATACCGGAAGCAAATAAATACGATAAGAGTTACATTGAAGAATATGCCCACAGACTCAAGGAAACCTTTGAAGCCGACCAGCAGCGAATTGCGAACGAGCTTAAGGATGAAGTGCTCAAATCAGAATTGGAAGACATTTTTGGCGACAATCCGTTATTGGATGTAGAAGGCTACAACAACGAATCAAACGATATTCTGCAAAAAACTTCCACTCAGATGTTTGTGTACACAACACCGGTTCAAATTCTCAAAACGTTTACGGAACAGTATATAACTGAAAAAATTGTTACATTGCTGAACGACATTGTTGTAGAAGGCTTTTTTGTTGACCCGCAGGAACAAAACAACTTTGCCACTGCTGTTTACACCGTTACGGAACTGAAAAACAGTCTTACTGCTTTTGAAGAATCGTTCAAGCATGGTTCTGAAAACGATTTTTCGTCGATTTCTAGGCTGGCGGCAAACAGCAAGGGCAGCGAAGATCTTACAAAACAGCTTATATCAAAAATTGCGACTATTAACGCTTCCGCAAAAACAATGCTGCAGAATACGATGAAAGACATCAAAAAGCTTGAGGAATATCTTGCCGATATGTTTGCGGATACAAAACGCGGTACACCCAAGGTTATTACCAACGTTAAGCTTATAATATTCTCCATCCGCAATAGAGAAAACGCGGCGGCACTTGAACTTCAGCTCCCCAAATGGGAGGACTTCATCGACCTGATGAAGAATTATGTACTTTTTGCCGATAAAGAATAAGCAGAACTTTATACCACTATTTAAGTCGGAAGATATGGATATAGAATATTTACGGAAAAAAACAAACGCCATAAATACTGCCTCTTACGAAAAACAAATATATGATCTTAAGCAGCTCCTTGAAATTTCAAAGAGTCTGTCTACAGAGCTGAACATA
>DBWK01000032.1:25115-30316 GCA_002308875.1 Treponema sp. UBA1240 | reverse complement strand
GCAGGTCTTTTTATCCAAAAAGACTTTGACGCGCCGGCTTTTACTCTTGCATCCAACTACAACGGAATGGAAATAGACGAGAGCATTGACTATTCAATCCCTGTTTCGCATCCTCTTCTCAATCTTCTTGAAAGAACAAACATGACTTATTCCTATGAAGAACTCATAGGAATTTTAAAAGAGGCCGCAGACGGTCTTGAAGTTTTTGAACCTCTTAAGCCATCCTTAATAGTACCGCTTATAGCTAAACGCCATATAAACGGAATTCTCGTTTTAGGCGAGCGGATTGATTTGGGAGAAGGAAACATATACAGCAGTTACGAAAAAGAGCAGATTCTGAACATTGCCTCATTAGCCGCCATCGCAATCAATAATGCCCAGTTAATGGATATGGCAACTACCGACATGATGACAAAACTCAAAACCAAGCATTACTTTTTCACTATCCTTACAGACAAAATCGAAACTTCCGCAAAACAGGAAATCCCGCTTTCTGTTCTTATGTTTGATATAGACTTTTTTAAGAAATTCAACGACACATACGGACACGACTGCGGAGACTACGTACTTAAAACTGTTGCGGACACAATAAAAAACGGAATTCGTGCTCAGGATTTGGCATCACGTTACGGCGGCGAAGAATTTACCGTTATGCTGTACAACACGGACAAAGATACGGCTTTTAAAATTGCGGAACGCATCCGTAAAAAGATTGAAGGTCTTAAACTCAAATATAACGGAAACAAAGTTTCACTTACAATTTCAATAGGATTATCTACTTTCAACTCAAGAGAGCCTGTTTCGGCAAAACAACTTGTTGTAGAGGCGGACACAGCTCTTTACGAATCGAAAAGAACAGGACGAAACAAAACTTCCTGTTTTTCAGGGAGCTGAAAATGTCTTCTGACCTAATACACAAGCCCTTTAAATATTCCTACAACAATGTAACTTTGGGGCTTATAATTGCAAACATTGTTTTATATCTGATTACAAATCTTCTTCCTCAACTGATGTCAATTCTCGCCCTGAACGTTGTATACATTATTAATTCACATGCTTACTGGCAGTTTTTTACTTATATGTTCGTTCACGGTTCTTTTATGCATGTTTTTTTCAATATGCTTTCTCTTTTCATTTTTGGCTTTTCTGTAGAACGTTCGCTCGGTTCAAAAGAATTCCTGCTTTTTTATTTTCTTTCAGGAATTTTTTGCGGTATTGTTTCGTTTTTTGTGTATCTTCTGGCGGCAAAAAGTGGTTATACAATCGCATACTACATCAGACTTTTAGGAGCTTCCGGAGCAATATACTCCATAATGCTTGTCTATGCGGTTATTTTTCCAAGAAGTGTTATTTACCTTTTTGGTATTGTACCCATACCGGCACCGCTGCTTATTCTGCTGTTCGTTGTTCAGGAAGTTTTTAATCAGGTTACTAATTCGCAAAGTGGTGTAGCGCATTTTACTCATTTAGCCGGTCTGCTTTTTGCCTGGCTGTATTTTGTAATAAGAATGAGGGTTAATCCGTGGAAGGTTTGGAAAGAACATTACCGCTAAAGATTATTTTAGCCCTTTTAACGCTGTTTTTTATTGCGTCACAGGCTTTTTCGCAAGTTACCGCCAATCAACAGGATATAAAATTTCAAACCTGGGTTTTGGCGGAAGAAATTCCATCCGTTGACAAGCCGACCGAAAAGGACGACTTTATTTCACTGCCGGTCCAAAAGCTTAAGGACCAGATTCCTTTTATCATTTCGGGAATGATTTATGGCTGGAATTTTGAATATGTGCCTTATGACAAGCTTCGCGGCGTAAATGAATTTTTTGATTTTTCACCGGTAGAAGAAATTAACTATCCGGCATCAAATATTTCCTATTCCGAAATGAAGGTTGAGGACGGGAAATTTTACTGCTGGGTTACATACAAAAGAACCGATGATATGTTCGCCCTGCGGCAGCACTGGAACAGCGCGGCTTTTCCACATATCAGCGGAAAAGGCACAGGTTCCATCCTAACTAACTTTGAAGGTTTACAGGCTGCTTACAGCGAAGCTATAAAAGACGCCGTAAGAACTTATTACCGTTCATTGATAAAAAACAAACCCAAGGAAATTCACGGCACTGTTCTTTTGGAAGAAAATCCTACAGTAGGAATTTACAACGGGCAATACGTTGTTCAGCTTAAACTCATTTTGAGAGCAGATGAAATTATCTACTATTCTGTTTTTTAATTTGACTTTTTTTTGAAATCATTATATGGTTTTATGTAACGTACTTGAGAATTTGGAGTTTTCCTTTTAGGAGTATTGAGTATGAAGAAAGCTATTTTATTGTTTGTAATTGTTTTTGCAGTAGTTTTTTCGGCAATTGCGGAAGAATCCGGCGTTCCTTTTACTGTACTGATTACAGAACCGGCTGACAATTATTCAATTGCGATTGAATACACAGAAATGCTGAGCGAAGCTCGTTTCATATATTCCTGCGATAACCGTTTGTTTGACGAAAGAGACGCCATAAAAATTGTACGTGAAAGGCTTATCACCTTTACAAAGGAAAAAGGATATTATTCCTATTCTTACCTGCGCCCAACAATCACAAAGACTGATTACGAAAATCACAAAACCTACTTTTATTCCTTTGTTCTTTTAAAGAAATAACACAGCATTTGCGAAGTAATCACCAAAAATGATTGCTTCGCGGCTCCTGCAGCAAGAAAACCTCCCTCACCGGCAAAAACTAATTTCCGCGTATAAACTAACTTCCATTTGACACCGATACTTATTGATGTTATTATAGCATAAATATATATTTGGAGAAGTCTTGTGCCTCAAACAAGAAAATATAAACGTGTAGAAAAAAATGTTGTACAGCGGATTTTAAATTGTTTCAAAAAAATTGGATCTGCAATTATAAAGTTTTTTTCAAGAATTTTTCATGTAGCAAACCGCAAACTCACAATAATGATTGTTCCTCATTCACAGCAAAAGGTTATAAATTTTCAGACAAATGTTTTTGCTTTGCTTTTTGCGGGGCTTGTTTGCTGCGGTTTGGTTTTTGCCTTTTTGGGATTTAATAAAAACAATTTTTCAGCTAACGCCGAAATCGCACGGCTTAAAGAAGAAAACAAAGAAGCAAGAGCCGGCCTGGATGAACTTCGTGACGAAAACAGCAATCTTTTGCAGGCCGCAAAAAAATTTGAAGGCTCTCTGACCCAAACACTTTCTATCCTTGGACTTACACAGAAAAATCAAAAAACAAATCAGAATTCCAATAACACTGACCTGGCTTCTATGTTTGACTTTCAGGAAAACGTTTCCGGTTCACTGCAGGAAGCTAACGAAATAAAAATGCTCACTTCATACCTTGAAGGAGCAATTCAGCCTATAGAAGAAATCGGTAAGGTTCTCGAAGCACAGGGAACAATTTTTTCGGACATTCCTAGTGTTTGGCCGTTAAAAGGCGGAATCGGACATATTTCCATGGCTTTTGGTCAGAACATCCACCCGATAAACGGACAGTGGTACATTCATAAAGGTATGGACTTTTCAACATACCGCTCAGGCGACCCCATAATTGCCACCGCAAACGGACAGGTTGTAACGATTTCCTACGACAGCGGTCTTGGTAATTACGTAATAGTAAAACATAAACACGGTTTTTATACACGTTATGCACATATGAGCCAGTCACTCGTAACAATAGGTCAGTTTGTTTCACAGGGCGACGTTATCGGACGAATCGGCAATACAGGAATTTCAACCGGTCCTCACTTACACTATGAAGTACATATCGGTTCAGACGTTGTAGATCCTGCAAAATACATAAACGTTGTGCTTTCAAAATAGGCTTTTAGTGATATGGGTTTTCAAAACGACGACATTTCAATTAATACATTGATAGGTCCGGGTTCTTCTGTAAAAGGGAATTTGACTTCGGCAGGTTTTATACGTTTGGATGGAGATTTAGACGGAAAACTTGAAGCAACCGGCAAAGTAATAATCGGAGCAAACGCCAGAATAAAGGCGGACATAATTGCACAGTCAGTTATAGTATGCGGCGCTGTTATGGGTGACATTGTTGCACCGGCGGGAGTTCATCTCTTCCCTTCTTCGTTTGTATTGGGCGATATTGTAACACAAAAGATTCAGATTGACGACGACGTATTTTTTCAAGGCCGCTGTATTGCAATAAATGACAAAGAAAACTTTCAGAGTGCAAAAAAACGGTGGCTCGATATTAAGGCAATCGGCGGTAAAACAATTACCACACATTCCAAGCAAAAATAACTGCAATTACCTGAGGAGGAAACGTTCAAATGAATTCAATTGATCCGTTAAACACCTCTCTCTATTTTACGGCGGCGGCACAGGAACGTCAGAAAGAAATTTCCGCAAAAAAGGCCACCCAAAAAAAACGCGCTTTTCTTGATATTCTGCACGACGCTGCAGATACCGAAGTTGAATCAACAAACGGCATTCCTCCTGAATACGCTGATTTGCCGATTGAAAAAGCCGTTGAAAAAATGCTGGATTCCGTTTATATAACCGGTGATTTGCTTAAAAAAGACCCCAGCAAGGAAACAATAGAACAATACCGGAAAGCCGTAAAGAATTTTCTTGGTTTTGTTGAAAAAACAAACTATAAAGTTGTAAAAAAGCAGCAGTCGGGCTTACATTTGAAAAAGCGGCATGAATTTACTACTATAAAAGTCATTGATGAAAAACTGGATAATCTAGCCATGGGCTTGCTGTTCAATCAAAAAAACCAGATGGAACTGCTGGCTAAAGTTGACGAAATAAACGGTATTCTGATAGATTTAATTACATAGTTTTTAAGGATTTATTGATGAGCGAAGTTTTTGAACAAGACATAGATGAAAAAGACGGCGAAGATTTATCTCTGTTGGAAGATCCTGTTAATGACGAGTTACAGGATATCTCCGCCGAGAAATTTGTTTTTCCCGATGTGCTGTACAAAACAAAACTTGAATATTCAAGCGAAGGTGTTTACGTTACTGTTCCGAACGGAATGGTTCTTAAAGATACAGACTTTGTTATAATACAGACAAGATACGGAAAAGATTTGGCGCGTGTTTTGGGAAAAGCGGAACAGCCGGTAGGCATCCGACCCGAAGACGTTGTTATGATTGAACGCAAGGCAACGGAAGCCGATTTGGAAAAAGCAAAGGATTTGATAAAAAAAGAA
>DBWK01000032.1:22785-25061 GCA_002308875.1 Treponema sp. UBA1240 | reverse complement strand
GAACAAAAGGTTCTGTTCTTTTTCAGCGCAGAAAACCGTGTTGACTTTCGCGAGCTTGTAAAAGATTTGGTTTCGGTTTTTAAAATGCGCATTGAGCTGCGACAAATCGGAGTGCGCGACGAATCAAGAATTACAGGCGGTTTGGGTGTGTGCGGAAGACCGTACTGCTGTCATGCCGTTTCTGACAAGCTGCGGCCGGTTTCAATCCGAATGGCTAAAGACCAGTCACTGTCACTCAATTCGATGAAAATATCGGGACAGTGCGGACGTTTGCTGTGCTGTCTTTCATACGAGCATGACTGGTATGTGGAAGCACGCAAAAACCTTCCGCCGGAAGGCATAAAATTCTTTTATGACGGAACAACTTTTAAAGTTTCAGAAGTCAACCCGCTCACAACAATGATTAAAATGATTGGTGAAGACGGACGCTTTTTGGAAATGCCTGTTTCAAGAATGCGATGCATTGACGGGCAATGGAAAATAACTGAGTTATAGCAAAAATGCTTAACTTAAAACTTGCTTTTAAACGAGGGTGAGGGTACAATTTAACTATGAGTATAGCTGAAAAAGTTTCGAAAAAAATTTTCGATGTAATGGAAACATATTCTGATGAAACTATGCCTCCTGTTGCTTATGTAAGCGTAGAACTTGGATTTGAATGTCCGTTCACTGACAAAGAATTGATGGACGCGTTCAATTCCTTAAAATGGGATACCAATCTTTCTTCTGCGGAATTACTGATTCAGCGGAAGCCTCAGACAACGTTCCCGGAAGATTCTGTTGTTCTCGGCGGTTTTTCTGTATTTTCAGACGGAACTGACGGAAAAATAGATGAAAAAGGCCCGCACCCAACGTTCTGCTTTGTAGGCAAGGAGATAATGTAATTTGGAACGCAGGGATAAAAACAACTATTATCTGGATTTGGCAGAGATTGTTTCCCAGCGCTGTACATGCCTCCGCCGCCATTATGGTGCAGTCATTGTAAAAAACGACGAAGTTATTTCCACCGGCTATGTGGGTGCTCCCCGCGGCAGACAAAATTGTTCCGATATCGGTATTTGTATACGTGAAAAACTCCAGATTCCGCGTGGTGAGCGATACGAGCTTTGTCGTTCCGTTCATGCGGAAGCAAACGCAATTATAAGCGCAAGTCGCGATAAAATGCTTGAATCTTCCCTTTATCTTACCGGCAAGGAAGTAAAAACAGGCGACTACATTAAAAATGCGGTCTGCTGCTCAATGTGCAAACGGCTTGTGATAAACGCCGGCATAAAATACGTTTTTGTTCGTGATGACAAAAACAACTACAGAAAAATTACAGTTTCAGACTGGATAGAAAACGACGAATCCCTTGAAGGCGTTTTCGGCTACTAGTTAAAAACTTTTTTTACCATTTCTTTATAAGTATTTCCACGGTCAAATTCATTCTTGAACATTCCAAACGAAGTTGCTCCCGGTGAAAATACAATTTTGCAGTTTTTGCCCTTGTATTTTGTAAGAAGATTATCTTTTAATTCTGCAAGCAGTTTTTCAAGCGAATCAAAAACCGGAATCGTTGTAAAATACTCTTTGTCCATAAAGGACATCAATTTTTCTGTTCCCGTTCCCGCCAGCAAATACATATCCAACAAATGCTTTTTTCCGCTTTCTTCTTTTAGAACACCGGCCAAGCCGTCAAAAGAACAGTTTTTATCCGTTCCTCCGGCTATCAGTATTAGTTTTTCATCAAACGCCTTTAATGCGGCGATTGTCGCTTCCGGAACTGTAGCGGCGGAATCATTGTAAAAAACAAAACCGTTCCATGAATAAAACTGCTCAAGTCTGTGCGGTATTCCCGTATACTGTCTTAGAATTTCAACTGCACGTTCGGGTGAAATCCCAAACAAATCCATAACCAGTGCCGCTTTCAGCAGGTTTTCTTTCATATGGAAGCCGGGCACAGACAACTTGTCACCAAGTATGCAGTTTGTTTTGTTATCAGGAGTCTTAAAGAACCCTTCGCCCTTCTCATTGAGCCATGCCACATTCGTCATTTCCGGCGAATATGGATTTTCCGCCGAATACCAGATTACCGTTCCCTTTGTTTCGGAAGCAAATACTTTTCCCCAGTCGTCATATTTACAGATTGTAAAATCGTCGGCAGTTTGGTCAGCGTATATCAGCTTTTTGTCTGCAACATAACTTTCCATATTTCCATACCAGTTCTGGTGATCAGGAACGATAGTCGTTAAAACTGAAACTTTTGGTTTTAATATGCCTCTGCCGCGCAAATCCGC
>DBWK01000032.1:18713-22698 GCA_002308875.1 Treponema sp. UBA1240 | reverse complement strand
CCAAGAAAAGTTTTGAAGCCTGCCTGTTCCAAACCGTAGTGGATAGCGCTAACAGTTGAGGATTTTCCTTTACTGCCTGTAACTGCAATAATAGGAGCTTTTGAAAAACGCAAAAAAATGGAAATATCGGTTTCGATGTTTTTGGCGGCGGCAAGGTATTTGTTGTTTTCGTATTTAACACCGGGATTTTTGATTACGCAGTCAGTATTTTCAAAATCTTCAATACGGTGCTCACCCAGAACATAACGGATTTTTGCGGAATCCGCTCCAAGACTGTGCTCTATTTCTTCAATGGATGCCTTTAGGTCCTGTTCCGTTTTCATGTCGGTAACTGTTACATTTGCACCGTATCTGGAAAAAAACAGGACGGAAGCAAGTCCGCCGCCGTTCAAACCGAGTCCCATAATAAGAACATTTTTACCCTTAATGGATTCAAGACTTGAGAACGGACATATTTTTGAATAGGAATGCGGCATATTATCGGCTTGTTTTGAGCTGTTTGCGCTTTTTGAATCGGGTTATTGCCAGTTCCAGCAGCTTTTCTATAAGCTGTGAATAATGTAGACCTGACGCCTCACACATTTTTGAGAACATACTGATTGATGTAAAACCGGGAATTGTGTTTACCTCATTCAAATACAAACGGTCATTTGTTTTGTCTATAAAAAAGTCTACTCGTGACAATCCGCTCAAATCCAATGCCTGATACGCTTTTACAGCGAGCTGTCTTACTTCTCTCAGTCTGGAATCATCCAAATCCGCGGGAATCAGCAAAGCTGCTCCGTTCGGGTCAGTATACTTGGCTTCATAATCATAAAACTCATGTGACGGCTTTATTTCTCCAGGCGTATACGCAACAAGCTCGTCGTTACCTGTTACGGAACATTCTATTTCTCTTGCCTGAATGCAAGGCTCTATCAATATTTTGTCATCCCACAAAAAGGCTTCATCTATTGCTTTTTCAAGTGCGGCTTTATCGGCTGCCTTTGATGCGCCTACTGAACTTCCTGCACAGCATGGCTTTACAAAAACAGGATATGTAAAATCTCTTTCTACCTGTTTGTATATCTGCTCCATTTCGGCATCATTTTCTTTCTGATACCGGCGGACACATACAAACGGAACAACAGGCAAGCCAACCTGCTCCCAAACTTGCTTTGTTTTTTCCTTGTCCATTGAAACGGCACTTGCCATTACACCACCGCCAACATAAGGGATTTCCGCCATTTCAAGCAGTCCCTGAGGACAACCGTCTTCGCCGTATGTACCGTGCAAAACGGGGAAAATCACATCTACAGGAAGATTCTTAGCCCCGAATTCGGAACCCAGAACGATTAAACCGCCGTCTGTTCCACCGCCGGGAACGATACTCACAACCATGTCGGACATAGTCTGTATTTTCAATACGGCTTTTTCATCATTTTTTACGCGCTTGATTTCGCTGTTGGACTGCAAATACCATCTGCCGGTTTTTGTAATGCCTATAAGCAGAATCTTGTGTTTTTTTGTATCAATATTTCTAACAACAGAAGTTGCCGAAAGAAGAGAAACTTCATGTTCGCCGGTTTTTCCGCCGTATAAAACAGCTATAATCATTTTTTAGCCTCCGAATCAGCATATCCCATTTCAAGCAGAGCTTTTTCCGCTTCTTTTATTTCATCATACGGAACAACTCTGTCTTTATAAATAATGGAGTTTTCATGTCCCTTACCTAACAATAATACAATATCATCCTTTTTCGCAAGTGAAAAAGCTTTTCTTATTGCGGAAGGTCTGTCAGGAATCAAAAACAAATTCTCATCACGAACAGAGTTTGTACATCCTGCCGCAATCATTTCCAGCAGTTCAAGCGGATCTTCACCGCGCGGGTCTTCATCTGCCAGAATAACAATATCCGAATACTCGGAAGCAATTTTACCCTGAACAGGTCTTTTCTGTGTATCACGCTCTCCGCCGGAACCGAAAAGCGAAATAATCCTTCCCTTTGCCCGCTTTTTAAGCGGTGGAAAGATTGTTTCAAATGAAGACGGAGTATGCGCATAATCCACAAGAACTTCAAAGGGTTGTCCTTTGTTTATAGTACTCATTCTTCCCCGGACCGGAACCAGTTCAGGCAAAAGCGGAATTAAATCGGAAAAGTTTTTATGTGTTATCCCCGAAACAAGAATACATGCTGCAAGAACATTATATATGTTGAAAACACCCGGAAGCTTTATTTCCGCCTTGTATCGGTTCAAAACTTCAAAGCCGTCCTTCTTTTTTCCCACTTCTTCAATTGTAAAACGTTCACCGTATGTGTCGCTTTCTATATCCGCAGCATGAAAAATCCGCTTTATTTTTTTTGGCACGGAAAAAACGTCTTTTATCGCAAAACCGATTGTTTCATATTTGGTTGCATTCGCAAAAAAATCCGCGGCAGGATCTTCCAGATTTACGGCTGAAACCGGCATTATTTTTTCACCTGATTTTTTGTGGTTGTGTTTGTCCAAAGCCCTGAAAAGGTTTGCCTTGTCGTCCTTATACTGTTCGTAAGTTCCGTGGAATTCCAAATGCTCGTGTGTAACATTCATAAAGGCAACCGCATCGAACAAAACGGAACCCAATCTGTTTGTTCTCGGTGAAAGGCCGTGTGATGAAGATTCTACAACAGCATATTCGCAGCCATTTTGGAGCATCGTATTAAGTTTTTCATTTATGATTGGAGCTTCGGGCGTTGTCTGATGCTCAGGATTAGGAACAGCTTCACCACCCAGAGAGTATTCCACGGTTGAAATAAAGCCGCATTTTTTGCCGCACAAACGAAGCAGCTGCCATACTAAAAAGACTGTTGTGCTCTTGCCTTCTGTGCCTGTAATTCCGATTACTTTAAGCTTTGAAGACGGATAATCGTAAAACACATCCGAAACAGGTGCCATTACAAAACGGCTGTCCAACACCTTAAAACAGTTTGCTTCTGCAGAAATAGTTGCCGGCAAATCACCCTGATATATGACGGCGGCAGCTCCGTTATCCAAAGCCGACTTTATGTATGTATTACCGTTCTCATGCACACCCGGCAGCGCAAAAAACAGAAAACCCTGTTTTACCTGTCTTGAATCAAAAGCCAGTCCGGTGATTATGATTTTTCCCTGTTCTTTTGTGTAGGATTTGATTTTTGCAGCATCTAAAAGCACAGAAAGTTCTTTTTGCATGATAATTATATTAGCCTCATTTTATTTTTACTTCAATATGTGTATAATGACAGTATGTTTGAAATAAGAGTTGAAACGGAATTTGCCGCTGCACATTTTTTAAAGGATTATCACGGAAAATGCGAAAATCTGCATGGTCATAACTATACCGTTTTTGCACATGCAAAGGGAAATAAACTGGATGAGGGCGGAATGCTGCTGGATTTTGGCGAATTAAAGTCTGCCCTTAGGGAAGTATGCAAAACGCTCGATCACACAAATTTGAATGATTTGCAGGAAAACGGTGTTTTTGTTTTTTCACAAAACCCAAGCGCAGAACGTATTGCTCAGTATATTTTCAACAAGCTCAAAGAAAAGCTTCCTGATGCACCGCTTTATGCAGTTGATGTTTTTGAAACATCTACAAGTCGTGCAAGATACAGGGAAGGATAGTCTTGTTACAGCCTTACGGGCACGCCCATTTTATCAAGCTCGGTCTTTATTGAACCGACAGTATACTGACCGCTGTGAACCATTGACGCAATAAGCGCGGCATCCGCTTTTCCTTCTTTAAGAACTGAGGCAAGGTGCGCTGGAGTTCCACCGCCGCCGGATGCAACAACCGGTACAGGTACTGCTTCCGAAATCATTTTTGTGAGTGTAAGCTCATATCCGTTTTTTGTACCGTCAGCGTCCATGGAATTCAGAACAATTTCTCCTGCACCCAGACTTACGGCTTTTTTTGCCCATTCAAGCGCATCAAGCTCGGTTTTTATTCTTCCACCGTTTATGTAAACCCTGTAACCCGACGGCGC
>DBWK01000032.1:0-18638 GCA_002308875.1 Treponema sp. UBA1240 | reverse complement strand
TTTTTTACAGCCTGTGAGTTCAGGCTGATTTTTTCAGCACCGGCAAGAATGGTTGATCGAATATCATCGATTGTACCGATACCGCCGCCAACACAAAACGGAATAAAAACCTGCGAAGCAACACGCCTGATTAAATCAAGTATAGGACCACGTCCCCTTGCGGATGCAATAATGTCATAAAAAACAAGCTCATCTACACCCTGTTTATAATACTCAGCTGCCATTTCAACAGGGTCACCGATGTCCACATTGTTAAGGAATTTAACACCCTTTGTGGTCCTTCCATCTTTTACATCCAAACAAATAATAATTCTCTTTTTTAACATCAGTTTTCCTCCGCAAAATTTTTAATCAGCTGAAGTCCGGCAGCCGCGGATTTTTCAGGATGAAACTGGAATGCTGTTATTGAACCGTACTGTATAACGGCAGGAACTTTTATGCCGTACTCGGCATAACCTTTGACCACATTCCAGTCTTTGGGAGAAATAACATAAGAGTGAACAAAATAAAACGAAGAGTTTACCGGAACCTTTTTGAAAAGAGGAATTTCTTCAAGAACAAGGTCGTTCCAGCCCATGTGAGGAATTTTATAACCAGTTGAATCTATGTTGTTTTCTTTGAACAAGGTTTCAAAATGCTTTATAGTGCCCGGAACAAGCCCCAAACATTCCGTGTTTCCTTCTTCAGAAAAATCGAATATGACCTGCGAACCAAGGCAGATTCCAAGCAGGTTTTTGCCGGCAGCAACCCAGTCTTTAAGGAAAGCGTCAAATCCTGTTTTTTTCAGCTGTTCCATTGCAAAAGCGGCTTCTCCAACGCCTGGAAACACTATTTTGTCGGCATTTTTTAAATCCACAGGTTTTTTGGAAATACTATAAGGAATTTTTAAAAATTCCATTGCCATTTCAACACTACGGAGATTTCCTGCGTTATAATCTACAATTCCAATCATATTTTTACCTGATTCAAGAAAAGTCTGTTTTGTCCGATAATTATGATATGGATTTTGCTAAAGTTCAAGATGTTGTAATTAAAGTAATTCTTGATTTCAGAACAATTATCTGCACTGTCGCAATTATTTTATATTTATCTTTTGTTTCATATATTTCCAAATACCGGAAAAAACCGCCGAAGCGCTCCAAAAAGAAGAAGAATGCTCCCGCCCCAAAACCAGCTCCTGAAAAGCCGCAGGAAGAATCTTCCGAAGCATCGACAGAAGAATCCTAGGTTGTCTGGTACTTCTATCGTTTTTGTTTATAGCGTTTATTAACTGTCTTATATCGCTTATTTCCCATATTTTTGTGTTAAAATCACGGAGAGAATCTGCGTTAAATTTGTCGGAAATGAGTTGACACAGCCTGTTTCCGGAATATGTATATTTGAATTTTTTATACAGTCTTTCCGCTTTTTTTAAGTCACGGTATTCCCAAACGCCCTGCCCGTCACAATTATCACAACCGCTACAGTTGTCCGGAACATCATCCTCATCCATCGCCTGCAATAAAAGTTTTCTTCTGCAAGTTGTAGTTTTTACGTACTTTTCAAAAAAGCGCTTCCGTTCATCTTCGGAATTTTTTATCTGCACTAAATCTTCATGCGAATACAGCAAAATCGCTTTGGACTGTTTGCCGTCACGACCTGCTCGTCCGGCTTCCTGCAGATAAGCTTCCGCTGAAGACGGCATATCATAATGAATAACGGTTCTTATGTCCTTTTTATCAACGCCCATTCCGTAAGCACATGTACTGACCAAAACACCATCTTCACTGTGAAAAAACCATTCTTCTACAGCAACTTTTTCTTCCTTTTCCAGACCGGCGTGATAAAACCTTACAATTTCATCACCTAAAAATGAAAATAAAAAATACCCTAAACTCTCGGTATTTGCATGCGTTCCGCAAAAAACCAGCGCAGGTCTTTTTTCAGTAAGAACAAGCTCTGCAACTTTTTTTCTTTTTACGGCGTATGGAATAACACTGTAATGTATGTTGCTCCGGTCTGAAGATATTTGATACACCTCCGCCGGTTCCAAAAACAAAAGCTTTTGCAACTCATCCTTTACAAGTTCAGATGCAGTTGCGGTAAATGCTGTCACGGAATGAGGCTTCAGCTTTTGTATAACATCTTTCAGTGAAAGATAGGACGAGCGGAATGTGGTTCCCCAATCAAACACACAATGCGCTTCGTCAATTACAAAATGCGAAATAGTATATTTACAAAGTTTATCCCTAAGAAATTTACTTTGAAGCGTTTCTGGGTTTGTAATTATTATTTTGGTTTTTCCGGCATCCAAATCGCTAAAAAACGCTTGCCGTTCAGTAGTGGGCTGATTACCGCAAAACAACGCTGATGGTATACGGAAAGAATCCAGGCGCCGTTTTTGGTCACTCATAAGCGCTAAAAGCGGATAAACGATAATAGTTATTCCGTCAAGCAGCAAAGCGGGAATCATAAAACAAAAAGTTTTGCCACGACCGGTAGGCAAAATGCAGATTCTGTTTTTCCCGGTTTTGGTTCCGGCGTCTTCAAGAATGCGGCTTATTATTTCTTTTTGGTCAGGATAAAGCCGTTCAATACCAAAAACATCTTTAGCAGTCTGCATGATTGATTCGGATAAATTCTCATTTCTCATACTATATATATAGTTTTGAAATGTGAAAATTTACCATGTGTTCATGCAATTTACATAAAACAGAAAGTCTGGTTATCAATCTGCTCCATACCGAGACTTTTCCAAAAAATTTCAGCATTGGCGTTTTTTGCATCAAGAAAAACTTTTTTAGCGCCTGTCTCGATCATGAGCCGTTCCATGGCACATGTACCTATTCCGAGACCTCTGAAATTCTTGTTTACTTCAAAAAGCTCTATAGAAAGTGTATCACCTAAAAGCCGGTAAATACAGACAGCTTTTAAAAAATCAGAAGAGGGTGTGTAATCAAAAACCATATACGAGCAGTCTTGTAAAAGAAAAGAAAACTCTCCGTCTTTGGCATAAGCTTTTAATAGCGGAAAATTATCCCAGCCTTCGAGCATCATGTATGATTCAAAAATGTCACAATCCAGAATTCGATAATTAAGATTCATTATACCTTTCAGCGGCGGCGATTACGTGAGAGAAGAACCAGACGGAGCAAAGAAGCTATTGCCGTTAAGGCGGAAGCAACATAAGTCATTGCAGCTGCGGATAAAACTTTCTTTACTTTTTTAAGTTCTTCTTCCGTCATGGAGTTTGTTTCACGCAGAATGACCAAAGCTCTGCTTGAGGCGTTGAATTCTACAGGAAGTGTTACCACATAAAAAAGAACCGCACAGGCATACAAAATTATGCCTAAATCAATTAAAAGCCCAAATCCGAAAAGCAAACCTGCGATTGCCATTGTTGGTCCGAATGAGGAACCGATGTTCGCAACCGGAACAAGCATACTGCGCAGCGCAAGCGGACCGTAGCCTTTTGCATGCTGCATTGCATGACCGGTTTCGTGAGCTGCAACACCAACTGCGGCTATTGTTGTTTTTGACAAAACCGGTTCCGATAAATGCAAAACTTTTGATGTCGGGTTATAATTGTCAGTCAATTCACCAGCAACAGGCTCAATCCTAACATCAGTTATATCGTTCGCCCTCAACAAAAGAGAAGCTGCCGCCGCTCCGCTGAGTCCCTTGCTGTTGATTTCCTGCGAATATTTTGTAAAAGTTGATTTTACCTTAAACTGCGCAAAAAGAGAAATCAACAGTGCCGGAAGAACAAGAAGAAGATAATACTGATCTATCATTCATGCCTCATTTTACAATAACTTTGTTCAGCTTCCAAATATCTCTTACATAATCTTCGATTGTGCGGTCAGAAGAGAATTTGCCGGAACGTGCAATATTAAGCATTGCCATTTTTGCCCATGCCATTCTGTTTGTATACGCCGCGGCAACTTTTTCCTGAGCTTCAACGTATGCGGAAAAATCTGCCAGAACATAATAAACATCAGGTCTTTGTCCTTCAATTCCGTAAAGCAGAGAATCGTAAATTTCACGGAAAAGCTGATGAGACGGGTCATAAGTTCCGTCAACAAGCTGGTTCATTACCTTTGCAAGGTTAGGATTGCGTTCCAGATATTTTTGCGGATTGTAGCTGTGTTCGTTTTCAATCTTGATAATTTCATCAGCTGTCAGTCCAAAGATAAACGCGTTTTCTTTGCCGGCTTCTTCAACAATTTCAATATTTGCACCATCGAGAGTTCCCAGAGTTACAGCACCGTTTATCATAAACTTCATGTTACCTGTACCTGAAGCTTCTTTTCCTGCCGTAGAAATCTGTTCTGAAACATCGGAGGCAGGGAACAGTTTTTCCGCAACACTTACGCGGTAGTTTTCAACAAAAATGACCCTAAGCTTGCCCCGTACGCGTCTGTCGTTGTTTATGCGTTCTGCAACAGTGTTTATAAGCTTAATAATGGTTTTTGCACGACGGTAACCGGATGCGGCTTTTGCACCGAAAATAAACGTTCTTGCAGGCGGATTAAATGACGGATCCTCAAGAAGACGGTTGTACAAATACATAACATGGAAAATGTTCAAAAGCTGGCGTTTGTATTCGTGCAAACGTTTAATCTGAACGTCATAGATGGAATCAGGATCAAGGAATTCGTTCTGCGTTTCTTTGAGATAATTTGCCAGAGCACGTTTATTTGCCTGTTTGATTTCCAAAAATTCTTTCAGGACTTTTTCATCATCAACAAAAGCTTCAAGTTTTTTCAACTGAGACAAGTCTTTTTTCCATTCATCACCTATAAGTCGTGTTATGAATTCGGAAAGCTGCGGATTAGCACAAAGCAGCCATCTTCGCTGTGTTACACCGTTTGTCTTATTGTTGAATTTTTTAGGATACAGCTCGTACCAGTTTTTCAGTTCCTGAGTTTTCAGGAGTTCTGTATGAAGAGCAGCAACACCGTTTACGCTGAAACATGAATGAATTGCCAGCCATGCCATATGAACCATTCCGTTTGAAATGATGGACATTGCGTTCTGCCGCTGGTAATCGGTAGGATATTTTTCGCGCAGTTCCATAATAAACCGGCGGTTGATTTCTTCAATAATCTGATAAATTCGAGGCAAAAGTTCCTGGAAAATTCCAATCGGCCATTTTTCAAGAGCTTCCGCAAGAATTGTATGGTTTGTATATGCAAAAGTCTTTGTAACAACAGACCAGGCTTCATCCCAGCCCAATGCGTATTCGTCCATTAAAATGCGCATAAGTTCGGGAATGGCAACAACAGGATGCGTATCATTAAGTTGAATAACGTGATAAGACGGGAATTTGGTAAAATCCGTACCATGCTCGCTTACAAAGTGACGTACAATATCCTGCAGACTGGCTGATGAGAAGAAATACTGCTGTTTTAAGCGCAGGGCCTTTCCTGACGGACCTGAATCATTAGGATACAAAACTCTGGAAATGTTTTCAGCATCGTTCTGGCGGACAACTGCACGATGATACTGCATCTCGTTAAACAGCTGCAAATCAAAACCGTTGGGTGAAGAAGCCTGCCACAAACGCAGCGTGTTTACTGTGTTTGTATCATATCCGACAATCGGCATATCGTAAGGTGTCGCAACTATTTCTTCAGCGTTATCAACATAGAATTTGTCAGTTCCGTTTGGCCATTTTGCAACGGCAACGTTTCCCCCGAATTTGACGATAACCGATAGATCACTCCGTTTTACTTCCCAAGGGTCCCTGTGTGCAAGCCAGTTGTCGGGATATTCCACCTGATAACCGTTTTCAATATGCTGCTCAAACATTCCGTATTCATAGCGGATTCCGTATCCGTGACCTGGATAATCCAATGTTGCAAGTGAATCCAAAAAGCAGGCGGCGAGTCTTCCAAGACCACCATTACCAAGTGCGGCATCGGGTTCCTGGTCTTCTATCAGATTGTAATCAAGGTTCAGTGATTTAAGAACATCAATAACAGGTTCTTTTATAAGGGTGTTTATGAGGTTGTTGCTTAATGCGCGTCCCATTAAGAATTCGGCGGAAAGATAATAAAGCTGTTTGCAGGGCTTTTTTTCATATTCCCTGCGAGTTTTCATCCAGTTATCCATTATCAAATCAAGAGCGGATGCAGAAACAGCGTCAAACAAGTCGTGGCTGTTCGCCTGTGAAATATCCTTTCCATACTGCCGCTTTAATCGGGCTGTTAAATTCTCCTTAAACTCATCAGCGTTAAATTTCATATTTCCTCCATACCTTTGTAAGCTAGGTTTATTTACTCAGCAGAATCGCAAAAGAACGCGCCGGCAAAACATAAACCGACTGGTCCTTTAAATATTCTTCCTCGTCTTTCATAAGAAAATCGTTAGGCGAAGCAACGGAAGTATCAACACATCTGTACCATTCTTTTTCCGCCCGCGCCTTGGGAAGCATGACGGTATAATCTTTTTGCGCCGCATTCAGCATTATAAAAAAATCATTGTCATCATGTTCAGCATATATTTCATCGCGGCTTCCATCAAGTCTGTATGCTAAAAACAAGTTTTGCTTTGACCAGTCCGGAGCTTTGCCGGTTTCATCATACCAGTCAATATCAGACAGCGAATTTTTGGAAATATCACATCCTGTAAAAAATTCAGGACGACGTAGAGCCGGATGCTGCTTGCGGAAAATGATTGCCTTGCGGACAAAAGTATACAAATCCTTGTATTTGTCTTTTAACGTCCAGTCAATCCAGGAAATTTCGTTGTCCTGACAGTAAGCGTTGTTATTACCGTTCTGTGTTCTGCGGAATTCGTCACCGGCAACGAACATCGGCGTTCCCTGTGAAAAAAGAAGCGTGAGCATCAAATTTTTTATTTGCCGCATTCTGGTCGTTTCTATTTTCTGATTGGAAGTTGGACCTTCAAAACCGTAATTATAGCTGGAATTGTTATCGGAACCGTCATGGTTATTCTCGCCGTTTTCGTCGTTGTGTTTTCCGTTGTACGATACAAGGTCGTTCATAGTAAAACCGTCGTGACTGGTTATAAAATTAATTGAGTGGAACGGCTTTCTTCCGTCATTTGAATACAAGTCAGAACTTCCGCATAGACGTGTAGCTG
The DNA here is from genome assembly GCA_002308875.1 of Treponema sp. UBA1240. GTDB lineage: Bacteria > Spirochaetota > Spirochaetia > Treponematales > Treponemataceae > UBA1240. The sequence continues at coordinate 11,549 of DBWK01000032.1, read as the reverse complement.
CTGAAGTAACAGTATTGTCATCTCCGCGCCAAAAACGCCTTATATCATCGCGGAATCTATCGTTCCATTCGGCCCAGCGTCCGCCGGGGAAACAACCTACCTGATAAGCACCACCGGCATCCCAGGCTTCTGCAATGATTTTTGTATTGCGCAGAATTGGTTCTTCCGCAATACGTTCAAGAACAGGCGGATTTTTCATTAGATTACCGTTTCTGTCACGACCGAGAATTGAGCCCAAATCAAAGCGGAATCCATCAACATGCATATCAATGACCCAATATTTGAGGCAGTCTATAATGAATTCGTGAACGACCGGATGATTGCAGTTTACTGTGTTACCGCAGCCGGAAAAGTTTTTATAATATTGTTTTTTGTCGTCTTCCAAAATGTAGTAAATAGAATTATCAAAGCCGCGAAAGTTAATCATTACACCGTGTTCATTTCCCTCAGCGGTATGATTGAAAACAATATCCAGTATTACTTCGATTCCTGCCTTATGCAGTTCACGAACCATTTCCTTGAATTCATTTACTTGCCCGCCGGGAGTACGGTCAAAAGCATAGGTCGCTTTCGGCGCAAAAAAGGCTATTGTACTATAGCCCCAGTAGTTTTTGAGCCGTTGTCCGTTTTTTGGATTTACATTGGTGTTCTCATATGCATCAAATTCCTGAATTGGAAGGAGTTCGATGCTTGTTATTCCAAGTTCTTTAAAATACGGAATTTTTTCAATCAAGCCCTTATACGTTCCAGGATGCGCAACACCGGAAGACGGACTTTGCGTTAAACCGCGCAGATGCGCTTCATAAATTATACAGCTTTTAAGCGGATAATTGAGCGGACGATCACCCTGCCAGTCAAAATTGTTGTCAATTACAACACACTTTGGAAAGCCCGCCGCAGTTCTTTGTTTTGAAAATTCAATATCCATCGAATCAACGGGAATAATATAATTATCCGATAGATTTTCAAAAATTGAATCATCTGTAAGAGCCTTTGCGTAAGGATCAAGCAAATACTGTTTTTTATTGAATCTATGACCTTGTTCGGGATTAAACGGTCCGTCAACTCTGTAAAGATACAAACTGTTCGCTTTTAATCCCATTATTTTTACATACCAAATATCGCCCGTCCGATTCATTTCTGGGTCGAATTCGTACGTAAAATACGGTTCTGCGTCTTCCTTTCCGTTGAAAACATCTAAAAAAACTTTTGTTCCATTCCGCGTAAAAACTGAAAAATTAACACCGTCATGTTCCAGTGTTGCACCTAATGGAAAAGGCTTTCCTAATTGCACAGACAGCTTGTTCATAATATTGATTCAAATATCCCAAATCCTTAAAGTTTTACAGACGAAATTGTACTTTCCAGTTTTATTATTTCTTCTGTAGAAAAAATCTGATCCAAATCTAGCAGAATTATGAAATTGTCTTCTTTTTTTCCTATACCTTTAATGAATTGAGCGGAAATACTGTTTCCGAATTTAGGTGAAGGATCAATTTCTTCTTCCTGCAATTCAATTACTTCCTGTACTGAATCAGCAATTGCCCCAAAATTTGTGACATTATCATTATTATCATGTAGTTCCATGACAATAATTCTGGTTTCTTTTGTTGGTTCTGCGTCAGCCATGCTGAATTTTCTTCTGAGATTTACTACGAGAATTCCTTTTTCTCTTGAACTGATTAATCCTTCAATATATGGAGCTGTACAAGGAATTTTCGTTATTTGTGTATATTCTAAAACTTCCTGAACGTTGTGCACTTCAACCGCATATTGCGAACCATCAAGCTTGAAAGTAAGGAATTGGTTTCCCATAAATCTCCTCCAAATTCCAGATGTAAAATGATAGCATGAGGCTTTTCAGTTTACAAGTAGTGTTTTTTCAGTAAAAAGTTTTTCCGAGCAAATGTCCTATTATTTCCACCGCCATTTTTGCGGTCTGACTGCGAATATCAAGAACAGGATTTACCTCAACAATTTCCGCTGAACACATTTTGCCGGTTGCAGCTACTTCTTCCGCAAGTAAAAGAATTTCGCGGTAACTAAGTCCTCCCGGGAGAGGAATTCCAACACCAGGCGCGAACATAGGATCCAAGGCATCCATATCTATGCTTATGTGGAAAAAATCTACACGGTCTTTCAGATAGTCCACCGCCTGCCTTACAGAGTTTTTAAATCCTGTACGGTCAATATCTGTCATGGACAAAGCTTTTACACCGGCTTTTTTCATAAGGACTTTTTCTTCAGGATCTATATCACGTAATCCCATATAAAAAACATCCTGGGCATCTATTTTTCTGCCAGGCTTGTAAAGATTCACAAGTTCATCAATTCCATAGCCGCATGAGGCAGCAAGACACATTCCATGTATGTTTCCTGTAAGCGTAGTTTCGCAGGTGTTAAAGTCACCGTGCGCATCAACGTACAAAACTCCTGTAGTGAGTCCCTTTGTTTTTGCATACGAAGAAACGCCTGCAAGTGTTCCCAATACGATGGAATGATCGCCGCCGAGAATCAGGGGAAAACTTCCGGCTGACAGCGCGGCTTCAACTTCGGTTGCCAATTGGTTACAGGCCGTAACTATCGGCCCGAGATACTTTGCCTTTGGGTTACCTTCATTTTGATATTCCTGTGGAGGAATTTGCATTGGCGAAAAGTGTTTGACAGTCTTATGACCAAGACTGTGTATCATTTCCTTTAACCCTGCAAGCCTTATTGCAGAAGGTCCCATATCAGAGCCGTGGCGGTTTGCGCCAAAATCAAGCGGCATTTCTAAAACAGTAATATCCATTTAGCCAGCTCCGCCAAAAGTCTACTTTGATTTTAATTCTTCCATTTTTTTCATCAGATCATCGGGCTCACCCATAAAAATCGGCTGTCCGGTTGCATCAATAGCATCACGCCACAAAGATCCTTCAGGATTTACCTTGTTTCGCTTGGCTGTTACAAGCCGTGTAGGAAGATGAACAAACTTGTCATGTACAAGACCAATAACAACTTTTGTTTTTCCTGCCATAGCTGCATGAACCGCATTGTTTCCCAAGCGCTCGCAGTAGATTGAATCTACAGCCGCTGCAGGAGCTGAACGAATCTGATAACTCGGATCCATATATTTAAGGTTGATGTGGATTTTCTTTTCTTTGAAGTATTCGGTAATTCTATCACGCAGATAAGTACCAATATCACCTAGTTTGATATTACCGGATGCATCTTTTTCGCCAGTTGCTTTAAGTAATTCCTGCCCAGCTCCTTCCGCAACTATTACAACAGCATGTCCCCTGCTAAGGATACGGTTTTCAAGCTCTTTTAACAATCCGCGATCACCCTCAAGTTCAAACGGAACTTCAGGAATAAGACAGAAATTAACTTCATGACTTGCAAGGGCTGTTGCCGTTGCAATAAAACCGGATTCGCGTCCCATAAGCTTTACAAGACCAATTCCGTTAATCTGCGAATGAGCTTCCATGTGCGCAGCGGCTACTGCCTGAACAGCCTGAACAACAGCTGTATCAAAGCCGAATGATTTTTGGATAAAAATCAAATCGTTGTCAACTGTTTTAGGAATTCCTATAACAGAAACTTTTGCGCCGCGTTTTTCTATTTCTTCCGCAATTTCCAATGCGCCGCGCTGTGTTCCATCACCGCCGACAATGAACAGAATGTTTATATTAAGTCTTTCGATTGCGTCTACAATATCAATAACCCGATTACCACCACCACGGCTTGTTCCGAGAATAGAACCTCCGGTTTTGTGAATATCGTCTACTTTTATTGGGTCAAGCGGAATTGTGTCAAATCCGTAATCACTCAAAAAACCTTTATATCCATAGCGGATTCCCGTAATTCTGCGGACACCGTATCGGTTCCACAAACAGCGCACAACGGCACGAATTACGTCATTCAAACCTGGACACAAACCGCCGCATGTGCAGATTGCTGCGTGAACATGCTTGGGATTGAAATAAATCATCTTGCGCGGTCCGGCTTTTTGGATAAGATTGTTGTTATAAGCATCGGCTTCCGTTTTAAGAACATCGTCGTATACGTCGACATTGTACCTGACGTACTCATTGTCTTTTACATAATTTGCAATAAAATCACCGTGTATATCTGACAATTCTATTGGAGAGGGAACTTTGCATTCTCCCAGAGTATCAATGCTAAAATCAAAGCGTCCTTTCATCGTAACCTCCGCATATCAACTGATTTTAACATTCCGAAATTAAAAATACAATCTTTTTTGCCGCAATAATTTAAAATAGTGATATAATGAATTTAAGAGGTTTTTTTGAAAAGAATAACTTTCATTTTAATCTGCCTGTTCTTAGTTGTATTTTGTTTTTCCATAGCCACCGCTCTTGCAATTCCATCGCCGGAAGAACAACGCCAAAGTTTTATTGAATGTGCACAGTCTTTTCTCGGCGTTCCATACAAATACGGCGGTTTAACTGAAGAAGGTTTTGACTGTTCCGGTTTTATTTACACAGTTGCCAAAAACAGTCTTCACATTTCTTTACCACGTCGCTCCGAAGACCTTTACCTAAAAACCGAACCTGTTTCTGATGAAGAAAGACAACCCGGCGATATTCTGTTTTTTAAAGCGAACACGCATATAAACCATGCCGCAATCTATCTTGGTGATGACCAAATAATTCACGCCGTAAGTGACGGACCAAAAACCGGTGTAATTATTTCTTCAATACACGAAGACTACTGGGAAAGAACCTATGTCTCCACAAGAAGATTTTTACCGAGGATTTCTGAAAATTTGATTAAAATATCCGATAATAATGTAACTACTGAATAATTAGTTGTTGTAATTGTTATGAAAATCAAATTTTTATGCGCTATCACCATTATTTTCTCTTTTGCTATTCTGCTTTCCGGCTGTTCAACGGCAATAAACGCGTCTTTGGAAAAAGACTTTTCAGGTACTATCGGATTGCACACAGCTGTCAGTAACACGGTAACATCTCTGACAAGCAGCTTTTTTGGAACAAGCGAAGATTTAGGCATTTTTGACCTTGAACAAATACGCAGTTCACTTGAAGATTCCGGCTTAAAAGTAACAGGCCTTTCCTGCCCGACCGCAAATTCTCTGGCAGTTTTCGCCGGTACTGAAGATTTTAGCAAAATTCTGCCGGAAAACAACAACTTTATAAAGTTTTCACAAAATGATGCAGTTTCAACAATGACACTTTTATTATCACCGCAAAACATACAAAAAGTTGTTTCGCTTATGCCTGACGAAACAGCTGTATATACGGATTTGCTGGTTGCTCCTGTGTTTACCGGCGAAGAAATGACACAAGAAGACTATATTGAGCTTATTGCCATTGCATACGGTGGACAGGCTGCTGCAGAACTTGCCGCTTCTGAAATCAAACTGAAATTTACACTCCCGGGAACAATAACATCGGCTTCAATGTCAAATCCTGAATTTGGAAAAGTTGAAAGTGAAAATAATTCTGCTGTAATTACTATTCCACTTATCCACATCTTGACGGACTTGAATGAAAACGAATGCTTGATAAACTGGACTGAATAATACGTTTGTGCTAGAGTAGCACTATGAATTTGCACGTTTTTATTCCGATTGCCGGTATTGTTGCTTCAATTGCAGTTGTTTTATATCATTTGTTTTTTGAAAAGAACAAGTTTGAAAAACTCGGTAACTGCCTGCTGCCACTAACGCAAAAACGAAGTAAAACCTTATTCCTCATTCTTATTCTTACATGCTTAATGTTTGCCTTACTTTTCGTCCGTAGGTTTTCTCTGTTTATCACTTTGATTCTAACAGCAACGGCGGTTCTTGCCGTGGAACTTTCATTCCGTGATCACATTCTGCAGAAACTGAATGGTGTTTATGAAAATGGTCTCATAACAGGCGGTAGATTTTTACAAAAGGATGAAATAGTTTCTTTTCCTACACTTGCCTATGAAAACGATTCGGACAATGCTTCTTCCGTACCGCCTCAGATTCTTAAAACCGTTACAAAAAATAATGGTGTAATTTTTTTAGAATTTGCAAATTCCGAAGAGCGGAACAACGCTGTGCAAATACTGAAAAACTGGGTTGAATAATTTTTACGTGAATTTACACCTGCTAAAATACAATTATTATTTTAGTTTTATACACAACTAACACTACAATACTTCACCATATTTTCTAAGTTATATTTAAATCATGGCTAACGTGTATAAATTATTCGGGAGTAATGTTTATAAATACAGAAAAAAGCAGAAGCTGACACAGCAACAGCTGGCAGAACTGGTCGAAGTTACGCCAAGTTATATCGGTCTGATTGAAAACGGAAAAACAAGCACTTCGTTTCAAATCATAGAAATGCTGTCACAGGCTCTTTGCGTAAAAGTTTCCGCTTTGTTTGAAGAACCTGAAACCGACGGCACCTGTGTAAAAGAAAGCAACACAGAATATAATCCTCAAGTTGCAAAAATGTATCTGGAACTAAAACAACTTTTGCAAAAATATGAGCAAATCGCATTTCCCAAAAAATAATCAGGATTGGCTGTTAGTGTACAATTTTTGAAATAAGTGCCGGTACGGAAACAAACGTTCCTATTGAGCCGCCCACCGAAGACAAAAAGAATACCAGCAGAACCCTTAAAATGCGGTTTTTGTAAATTCCTTTCAAATTCATATCTGCCGAAAGATTTTCCATATCACTGACTTTTGGTTTTTTTGCCCAAGCCTGAACAATGCCGGCTATAACACCAATTCCAATAAACGGATTTATTGCCGCAAACCAGGCTCCCAAAAAGCTAACCAATATTGTAAGCGGATGTCCCATTGCAAGAAGAGAGCCCAAAGCCGCAAGAACACCATTTGTTATCCACCACTGCAACATCATTTCTACCGATTTTGTTATGCCGCCTTTAAAAAAGCCTGCAATAACAAGCGCAATCAATGCCCCTGGAATAATCCAGGAAGCAATCTTGGAAAAAACAGTCGGTTTTGGAACAAAGCAAAGCTCCGTTACATCCGGCTGTTTTTCGTTCTTGTTAAAGCTCTCAAGCCATTTTTCAACACCGGGCAAATGTCCTGCACCCAAAACAGCAAGAATTTTTTGTCCTTTTGCCTGCCAAAGATGTGAAGCCAGATATTCATCGCGTTCATCAATCAGAACTGTTTTTACCACAGGAAGATAATCCGCCAGTTCTGCCATCATCTGATCCATTTCGCTTGAATTTTTCAGTTTTTCTATGTCATCAGAAGAAATTTCCTCTGTTTCAAATAAGCTTGAAAACAATGCAGCCAAAAGTTTTGACTTACCCCAAAACGAGTTTTTTGCCCAGGCACGACGTAGCGTAACCTTAATGGGGCGATCAACCATAACAACCGGAATACCAAGTTCATCCGCCTTAAAAGCGGCGGCTTTCATTTCTTCACCGGGTTTAACTCCAACATCTGCGCCCATTCGTTTTTGAAAAGAAGAAAGCACAAGATTTGCCAATAAAACCCAACCCTGCTTTTGTTTAAGAACTTTTACAATGTCAAGGTTGCGCCAGGATTCAGGATTCTTTAGTGAAGCATAACGCTCATCATCCAGTTCAATTCCAACACAATCCGGTTTTTCCGATTCAATGGCAGCCGTTACTTCATCGATACTTTCCTGCGAAATATGTGCAGTTCCTATCAGTATTATTTCTCTGTCGCCAAACTGTAACTTTTTAACACATCCGCTCATTATTCAATCCTTAAACATCCTCAAGCCCATATTCCGCCAATGCCCATTCGCAGAGCCGGTATTCAAAGAACATAGGCGCTTTCATGTCTTTTACTTCAAGGTATAGTTTTTCAGCCTGTTCCGTTCCTCCGTATAAGTCGTAAAACAAGCCCATATAGTATAATAACTTTCCACGTAAATTTCTACTTTCAACCGCACGAACTTTCCGCAGAGCATCTACATCACCTAAACCATCCAGATACAAACGCAAAACTACATATTCCACCGTTGATCTATCATAGTTTTTAAGCATTTTGTTGAGGAATTCCTTATTTTTGGTCAGATTCTTTTCACGCAGATAACAAGCGGAAATCATCAGCTGATACGAAATGTTTTTTGGATTTTTTTCATATGCTTTTTGAAAAGCGGCTCTACATTCCTTCCAGTCCTTTTTGTTCCACGCTAATATGCCGATTGACTCATACGCATAATAATATTGCGGATTAAGACTTACAACCTTTTTGTAATCAGCAAGGGCTTCATCATATTTTTCCGTGTACTCATACATTCCACCCCGATACAAATATCCTAAAAAATAATCAGGATCTATCTCTATAGCTTTGGAAAAAACCTTTGCAGCTTCTTCGTACTTAGTAGAAAAACGCAGATAATCACCGTAATCAATCCAGTAATTGTAATAATCCGGATTGTATTCAATCGCTTTTAATATGTATTCAATGGCAGTATCATAGTCACCGGTTTCTGCGTCAACCTTGGCAAGATACGAATATGCTATGTCTTCTTTTGGTGATATTGACAGAATAGACTTGAACGCTGATTTTGCTTCGTCAAAATCGCCGAGATAATAACAAGCTTGTCCAAATCCGAATAAACCCGTCGTGTATTTGGGATTGTTTCTGAAGCTTTTCAGATAATAGCTCTTTGCATCGGCATAAGCTTTTGCCAGTATCTTTTCATTTCCCATTTCCGCATTTGCGTCGGAATTTGCGGGATCGATTTTTAGTATTGCCTCAAGATACTTTCTTTTTTGATTCAACTTGCCCTGCATTTTGCAAATCATCACGTTCAAGAACAAAACATCCAGATTATCAGGGTTTTTATTCAAAAGCTCCAAAGCAATTTTTTCGGCTTCCACCGGTTTTTGTGCGGAAACAAGCAGAGACGCATGCATATAGTTTATTGAATAGTCATCGGCAAAAGATTCAGGAACATCAGCAAACAACGCCAAACCGGCATCAAGACCGTTTTTAGTGATTGTTTCCGTAAGATTTTCGGCAAATTTTCCAACCGTAAAAACTTCATCAGCTTTTTCTTTTGCGTTTTCTGAAAAAACTAATGTGATTGAAAACAAAAATATAATTATAATCTGTGTAATTTTTCTCATAAAAGCACCTGCCTTTTTACACGGCAGTTGATTTTGTCTGCCGGTTCAGCTAAAATAAGTCTTATAAAAAGACTTCCCGCGATTCAATTAAAACGCGGTTAAAGGAGCTGACATTTTACGCTCTTGTAAAATGCCGCAACAACAATGACAAATCATATTGTTCAAAAGTTATTTCGTCTCCTGGCTGTTTATTGCCTTATAATTCTAGCTATTTTTGCAATTCAGTTCAGAAACGAAATCCTAATCAATAAAAATATCGGTTCTTTACGACTCTCTCTGCATGAAATCAGTTCTCCAGACAAAAAAAATACTCTTAAAAATACTTTTCAGGTTGTTTTCCGCGGAATAACATTTTATGCAGATTCAAAATCACCTGTTATTTTTTTTAATTCAGATGACTCATCCGAAAAAGCAGTCTTAACTAATTACGAAATTAACGCCAATACTCTTTCACTCCAATTTGACAACAACTGTGAACTTCTGTTTTCTGTAACCGGCAAAGATGAAAACGAAAACCTCAGCATCCATGCAAATTTAACTGAAAACATTTCAAAAATTACACTTCCGTGTAAACCTGTTGCTACATATAACCTTGAACCGCTCGAAAAAAACGGTTTTGCGCTCGTTTCAGGCAAAGACAGTCAGTTTTTGCTCAACAGTCAGCTGGATAAAAACAATCTGTTACACCTGACACAAACAGATAATTCCACATTCTACGCACTTTACAATCCTGCGGCTAACATTACCTACGAAAAACTTGCTGGATTTGCGTCCGCGAACAAGGATTCCTTTGATTCAATCATTAAACAATTCAGAAATACTTTTGTTTCAGCGTACAAGGTAGAAAATATTCCTTCTTCTTCTGAAAAAGAAATTACCGCTTATCTTGCGGAATCGGCATTTCAAGGTAAGTTTAAAAATGCTATTACATCCGTTAATTCGGGATTTAAACAAGACAGCAAAAAAACGTACCTTTCTTCACCTTATTTGAATAACCTAATAAATACAAATAAAACACTTGTTTCATACAACAATAATCTCTTATACAAAATACAACAATCCATTCAGGCGAACACACTTGAAGCGTTTGAAATTGACAAGCTTGTTTCTGTTTTGGTTTACAAAAACAATCTCGCCCTTGCTAATCAACTTTTCTCGCTGCCGGCACTGAACGACGTTCAAACACCTACAATAGCCCAAATGACCGGTATATTGAATGCTTATACGGATTTATTCCCGCTTTCCAAAGAAACAGCGGAAAAAATCAATCCGGTTATCGACAATATGCTTCAATATCTTCTTACATTGTTCTCCACAGATGATGAAACTTTGCTTTTATCGACCGAAGAAGGTGAAGCTTCCGTCTCTGAAAGTTGCAAACTTGCCGTTGCACTTATTCGCTATGCGAAGCTTGTATCCAATCACGATGTTGAAGCAACCGGTTATCTGCTTGCAAACAGCGCACTTAAAGCAATCCCAAAAGAAACTTCCGTTCTTTCCGATTTGTATCCTGTTCTTGTTGAAAACGATTACTATCCACATTTTACAGTTCTTTCACAGGGAACTACAAATATTACTGCCTGGACATGTTCTCCAAACGTAACTTTGGAAAAACAAGGAACAAACCAGCTTGTTCTTTCCACCACATTTACGGTTGGCGACAGTCATTATCTGATTATTGCAGGACTTAAAGCGTTTAATTATATCGAAATATACGGTTTGAACTATCGTTCCGACAAACGGTTTGAAAGCTACAATTCTGCAGGTTATGTATACGACAAACCCTCGCAAACGCTTTTCCTTAAAATGCGCCATAAGAGCGAAACCGAAAAAATCATTTTCACGTACTAGAGAATTTTCAATATGGGAAAAAACACTGCATATACTGAAATATATCACGACGACAATATTGTTGTTTTAAACAAGTCTTCCGGTATTTTGACCGCCGCGGACAGATACAATCCCGACCTTCCGCGGCTAGATCTTGAAGCTGAAAAAGAATTTGGAAGATTATTTGCCGTTCACCGAATCGACAAGGATACAAGCGGTCTTGTTATATACGCACGTAATGCTGATGCTCATCGTGAACTTTCCATCGCATTCGAAAGAAGACAGGTTCAAAAAACTTACCATGCCCTTGTTTACGGCCGACCGACATGGACGGATAAAACTGTTACAGCACGTCTGCTTGTAAACGGCGATGACCGGCACAGAACCATAATAAACAGGCGGGGAAAAGATGCTGAAACTGTTTTTCATCTGATTGGAACATGCGGACCGTTTTCATGGATTGAAGCATCACCAAAAACAGGCCGAACACACCAAATCAGAGCACATTTGTCAGATTTAGGAATGAGCATTGTTTGTGACCCTCTTTACGGCGGTAACCAGAAACCGGTTTTTCTTTCCGAGATAAAACGTTCATGGAGAGGCGATACATTTGAAGAAAAACCTTT
>DBWK01000008.1:23685-24856 GCA_002308875.1 Treponema sp. UBA1240 | reverse complement strand
CCGTAAGACCAAATTTCGTTGGGCTGACCGGTAAACAGATAGCCACCGCCGTATCCGCGCTCAGGATCTTTGTCTAGCGGCGGAATATCGTGCGGATCGCGGTCGCCGTGCAAACGCAGAACCGGTGTAAAAACAGCAAATTCAAACCAGCGGACAAGCAGTTCCACAAAGGCAGGATCGTTCGGATTACCGTACATAAATCCGCCAATGTCCGTTGTCCACCACGGGATTCCGGCAAGACCTATGTTCAAGCCTTCCATAACTGAATCTTGCAAACACTCCCACGATGACTGCACATCGCCGTTCCAAAGCACCTGGCTGTATTTTTGCGAACCGACCCAGGCGCAGCGTTCAAGATTGACGAACGCTTTTTTCCCGGAGGCTTTCATGCCGTCATAAAAAGTCTGACTATACAGCTTTGGGTAGATGTTTGAGCACGAAAGCGCCGTGCCAAGCTGATAGCGGTAATTGCAAAAGTCGTAAACGCTGTAGTCTGGTTCGGCATTATCCAGCCAGAACATATCAATGCCGTAGTCGGCGTAGTTTTTTTTGCAGATGTTCCACACGTACTCGCGAGCTTCGGGATTGGTGGCGTCAAAAGTCAGGCAGTCGCCGTTAAAATCGTAGGTCTGGTTTGAACCGCGTTCCGTGCGTACAAGATAGCCCTTGTCCAGCATTTCGTAATAATGCGAACTTTTTTTGTCGACCGAGGGCCAGACCGAAACCATTACCTTTGTTCCCATTGCGTGCAGTTCGTCACACATAGCCTTTGGATCAGGCCAGTATTCGGGATCAAAGCACCAGTCCCCCTGTCGCGGCCAGTGGAAAAAGTCGATTACCATCACATCAAGGTGAATGCCGAGTTCCTTGTACCGGCGGGCAACGGAAAGCACTTCGTCCTGAGTGCGATAGCGGAGCTTGCACTGCCAAAAGCCCAAGTATTCTGGCGGCATAACCGGAGCACGACCAGTTGCCTCGGTAAATTGTTCAAGAATATGCGCAGGGTTTTCGCCTGCGGTAACCCAGTAGTCCATCTGCATCGTGCTTTCCGCAGTCCATTCCGTCAGATTTTTGGCAAAGCTGACGTGACCAACCGCAGGATTGTTCCACAAAAAGCCGTAACCGAGCGATGAAAGCGCGAATGGAATGGAAATCTGACTGTTACGCTGTG
>DBWK01000008.1:12826-23594 GCA_002308875.1 Treponema sp. UBA1240 | reverse complement strand
CCGCCGGAAAGCCCCTTGTATTCACGCGCGATTACTTTTGTGCAGCAGGAATGAGGGGTGGCGGAGGGGTCGTAACAGCGGAAGTATTCGCGGAACAAAAGTTTTTCTTCCTTATAAAAAGAAAGAACGCCGTTATTATTTAGCCGTGCGGACAGAGTTCCGTTTGTGATTTGCGCGCCGTTAGCGTCAATAGTAATTACAGCGCGGGTTTTGCTGACTTTTTCCGTAAGTCCCCAATCTTTATCAGTAAAAACGCTTTCGAGCGTTGAGCGCACCCTCAGGCTGTTTTTGCCCCAGGGCTCAATCAAAAGGGTTTCGTTCCCTTTCTTAAAAACAAGCGCATTTTTTGCCTTTGCGAACATTTGAATCTCCCCGACTTGTAATATATCCTAATTCTATCACATTTTTAAAAAATTGCGGATTTTTTTTCCGGCATATGCTCTGTGAACAATGTTCCCGCCAGCTCTCATACTTGAAACTTTTACGGAATATGTCATAGAATCAGTATACAGCTGTATGTTTAGCATCAGGACCTAATACTATGAATATTTTTAAGAAAATTTACTGCAGAATCTTTCAAGGATGTTTTCATATTGCAATTCCATTTCTTCCCTACCGAAATCCTAAAATTCTACATTCAATAGAAGAACTTCCGGCGGAATTTGCTTCCAACGGCATTAAAAAAGTATTTTTAGTAACTGATTCGGTATTACGAAGTGTTGCCGAAAATCTTATACAAATGCTTCCCGCATCGGGAATTGAATGTGTGGTTTACGACAAAACAAAGCCCAATCCTACTGTTTCCAATGTGGAAGAAGCACTTTCGATTTATCTTGCTGAAAAATGCGATGCACTGATTGCGTTCGGCGGTGGTTCCACAATAGACTGCGCAAAAGCTGTGGGTATAAGAGTCGCAAACCCGCACAAAACGCTCGCGCAAATGAAAGGCATACTAAAAGTCCGTCACAAACTTCCTCTTTTAGCCGCAGTACCTACAACAGCCGGAACAGGAAGCGAAACAACGGTGTCAACTATAGTTACAGACAACAAAACACACTACAAATATCCGATAAGCGATTTTCCGCTCATTCCCCACATTGCGGTACTTGATCCAAAAGTTACGTTCACAATGCCAGCAAGCCTGACCGCTACAACCGGCATGGACGCGTTCGTACATGCAATAGAAGCTTTTATCGGTGGTTCAACTGTAAAACTATCACGCGCATACGCAACTAAAGCGGTACAGCTCATTCTTGCGAACATAGAACAGGCATACAATCACGGTAACGACGAAACCGCCCGTAAAAATATGCTTGTCGCCGCAAACCTCGCGGGCAGTGCATTCTCACGCTCTTACGTAGGCTACGTTCATGCAGTAGCACATTCACTTGGAGGCGCATACAACACTCCGCATGGACTGGCAAATTCAGTGCTGCTTCCGGTAGTGCTCAAGCGTTACGGCCGCAAGATTTGGAAAAAGCTGAAGATTCTTGCAGTTGCAGGCGGTATTGCAGATGAAACTGATTCAGCACAGGCTGCGGCTGAAAAGTTCATAGCGGAAATTTACAGGCTTAATGAGGCAATGGGGATTCCCAAAACACTGAAAGAAATAAAAGCGGAAGATATTCCTGAACTTGCACGCCGTGCCGATAAGGAAGCCAACCCGGTATATCCTGTTCCAGTTTTGTGGAACGCAAAAGAACTTGAGCAGTTTTACTTTGACGTAATGGATAAAAACTTTGACAAAACACCGGAAGGAATTCGTACATTAATAGAAAAGCAACGCAGATATTTTGCCTCAGGCACAACACTGCCTTTGAGAGCGAGAATCAGCGCGCTCAAAAAACTTTATGCTAAAATAAAAGAACTTGAACCTGAAATAACGGAAGCATTGAACGCGGATTTAGGCAAAAGCCGGCTTGAAGGTTTTATGTGCGAAACAGGAATGGTATTGGGAGAAATTTCATATATGCTAAAACATATAAGAAAATTTGCAAAAGATGAAAAAAAGCATACGCCTATTACCAATTTTGCTTCAAACAGTTTTGTAAGAAAATCGCCGTATGGAAACGTTCTTGTAATGAGCCCGTGGAATTATCCGTTTTTGCTCACGATTGAACCGCTTATTGATGCAATTGCGGCAGGTAACACAGTTCTTGCAAAGCCGAGTGCATATTCACCGAATACAAGCAGAGTTATAGAAAAACTTATAAGCGAAAGTTTTGCGCCGGAACATGCTGCCGTTGTAACGGGCGGTCGCGCCGAAAACCAGAGCCTTTTGGAACAGAAATTCGATTATATTTTCTTTACAGGCAGTCAGAACGTAGGGCGCGAAGTTATGCGCAAAGCGGCGGAACATCTTACACCGGTAACACTTGAACTCGGCGGAAAATCGCCTTGTATTGTGGACAAAACAGCACACATTCCGATTGCGGCAAAAAGGATTGCATGGGGAAAGTACCTGAATTGCGGACAAACCTGTGTTGCACCGGACTACATTCTCTGCCACGAATCCGTAAAAAAATCTCTCATTACGGAACTTAAAAAGCAGATTGAAGCACAGTTTGGCAAATCGCCGCTTGCAAATTCCTCATACGGGAAAATCATAAACCAAAAGCATTTTGACAGAATCTGCTCACTGATTGATAAAAATAAGGTTGTTTACGGCGGCACGACAGATGCCATAACACTAAGAATTGAGCCGACAATCATGGATAATGTTACATGGGAAGATGCTATAATGGGACAGGAGATTTTTGGACCTGTACTGCCTATTCTCACATACAAGACCGAAGATGAGATTTTCAGCACAATCAAGAGCCACAGCAAACCACTTGCTCTTTACGTTTTTACGTGCGACAAAAAGCTTGCAAAAAAAGTAACATCGGAATGCGCTTTTGGTGGCGGTTGTATAAACGACACAATCATTCACCTTGCAACACACAACCTTGGATTCGGCGGCGTGGGCGAAAGCGGCATGGGCACATACCACGGCAAGCTTGGATTTGATACCTTCACTCACGCAAAGAGCATTGTGGAAAAGAAGAACTGGATTGATCTGCCGATGCGGTATCAGCCTTTCAGCCGGCTGAAAGAATCCATTCTGCGAATGTTCTTTAAATAGGGAAGAAAAAATGGCAACAATTAACGTTTACGAACAATATTTTAATGCGGAATGCAAATCGAACGGCATTAAACGTCATGCCGCACTCGTAATGCTGATTTCGGATTCTGACGCGGGAACAATAAAGTACGAAGCTGCGGTTACGTTTTTTCCGCATAACAGCGAAGACGACTTTGCGGTATCATACGACGCATATTACACAAAGGAGTTGTATAAAACCGCAGGTCGCCGTTCCAAAAAGCGTGAAAAACAATTCATGGAAGAATTCAGGAGTTATATAGACGAACTGGCTCGGGAAGCAGGCGGCAAAGTCTTTTGGGACAAGCCGCTGCGCGACGCAAGGTTTGCATAAGGCGGCTAATCCGCCTTGTACACGTCCAACAGTTTTATAAACTGCCCATCCTCAAAAAGCAGATACGAACTGAAAGCTCTTGCTGGAATATATTCCTCATCCTGCCAGTAGTCTAATATTGTTGCCGACGGATTTACAACCAACATTCTGCTGTCTTTTGAATACTCCAGCCCGAATTCGTTGAATATACCTTCCGTAACAATTCCGGTTTCCAGATTGATGACAAAAAAACCGTGCCAGCCTGTACCCGCACCAAACTCCGCAATCCTGTAAATTCCGTTGAAATTTGGCTCATCAGCGGCGTTTTGTTTTATCAGTGTGCGGTATTGCTTCTTAAAATCAGTATCCAAAACAGGTGCGCAACGTTTTCCATTCCAGTTTTTTACAGCCGGAAAATCTTCAAACCTGAGAGTTACGGCACTTATCAGCTTTTGGTAATCAACACTGCGCAGTTCCGGTTCCGCAAAGCACATCATCGTGCACAGCACAAGTATACCTACTGCAAAAAGACGTTTAATTGTTATCATATTGCGTATTCTCATTCAGTTTATACCAGTCAATCTTTCTTGTGATAAACATCAGCAAAAGCAGAACGCCGAATAATCCAAGGCTTCCGATAAGCAAAGCATAGTCTTCCGCCTGAAGTGTTCCGTATAAAAAGATGTACGAGATAAGCTGAACAAGACTTACAAGTCCGCCCCACTTTATCTTTTTAAAGATTGCGGAAGCATAAAAGAACGTTGCGATGCTGACAGCAAGCGCGCAAATAAAATAAGTTATATCAAACGGAATATGTTCCGAAATGGCGAGCAATAATAAATAGAAGATAACATCCGCCGAGCCAATCAGACAGTACTGAACAGGGTGAATTTTTGTACCCGCAAATATCTCGCAAATAAGCAGAGCAAGAAACGGAATTATAAGGAACAAAAGTGCGTACTTTACGCTGCGCGTTGTTTTTTTATAGGCATCCACCGGCACAATGAACGAAACGGTTATGGACTCCGCGTTGAATTTGGTTTCCGCAAGCCAACTTTTTGGGAAAACCGTGCTTAATCCGGCTATGTTCCACTCTGCGGAAAAACCATCCTTGCTCAAAGTGCGCTCTTTTGGCAGCCAGCCACCCGAAAAACTTGGAGACTGCCAGCTGGACTTCATTGTAATTGTGTTTTCAGCCGCAACAGGGCAAACCATAATACTTTCACCGCCCTGAAAAGCAATATTTCCCGAAAGGTGAAGCTTCTTTGAAAAATCAATTTCTGAAAGCCGGTAGTAAACGGAATTTACAAACGGTGAAACAGCATCATACTTTATAGGCGATACATTCAGTTTTTTGCCGCCTATGACAAATTCCGGCTGCTTGGTCAAGTTCTTTGAATTGGTCAAGCCGAGAATGAGCACAGCCTCATTCCGCAAAAAATCCTTTTCCTTTATATTAAAATATGAGTAGTCAAAGCTGTCAAAATCGGCGGTTATGTTAATTTCGCCGTTGTAAACGGGTACTTTGAATATTCCGCGGGTGAGATAATACGGATTAACCGTAAAGTCCATATTGTATGAATCCGGCGCAAAAATAACGTATTTTGTTTCAACTTCCTCATGCCGTGTTCCTTTTGTATCAAAGTATTCGCGGTAAGATTTGTACGGAACGGCAATTACAAGTCCCTGAAAAGCGGCATTTCTGCCAAGCGGCTCGGTTATGGAAAAAACGGCGTCGCGTTTGTAGTCCTGCCTGTCATTTATCAAATTCTTAATAAGGCTGATAGGAATAAGAAACAATAAAACCAAAACAAAGATTATCAAAAATTTTAACGTTGAGTGTGAAAGTTCAATTTTTTTCATCGTAACTCCTTGTAACGTACAACTTTTAAGGAAACCGCAAACTTATGTCCAGGTTACACTTCCAGTGTCATTGAGAGTCGCGTCAGCGACGAAGCAATCTTTCGGTAAATTTTTAAACTTTTATCGTAAATTTTTAAACTTTTTTGTTTTCTGTAACTAAATTTTCTGAAGTTTCATACAATTTCCAATAAAATTTCAAACTTTCTTAATAAAATATTACATTTTCTTTTGACTTTTTATGGAATAAGATTGCAACATAGAAAGGTTGGGAAATTTCCGCCGTAAAACACAGGATAAGACAGGGAAAATCTTGTTAAACGTGTTCGGTGGATTATTAGGTCACTATTCGACCTATTAAAAAAAGCAACCATTAATGAATGTTCCTTAAGGAGGAAAAAAATGAAAAAATTTTTAATCGTGCTTCTGGCATTGGCAGTATTGGCAACAGGTGCATTTGCAAAAGCAAAACAGGATTCAAGCCTTATCAAAGTTGGTATCGTTAACAACCCGCCGTCAGAATCAGGCTACCGCGCTGCTAACGTAAAAGACATGGAAGAAGTATTCTCAAAGGCAAACGGCTATTCAGCAAACGCTTTCTACAGCCTTAAAAACGATGAACAGCTCAACGCTGCTTCTCAGTTCATTACAGACGGTGTTGACTACCTTCTTATCTCAGCTGCTGCAACAGACGGATGGGACGGAGTTCTTTCAAGAGCAAAAGCTGCTGGTATCAAAGTATTCCTTTTTGACCGCATGATTAACGTAAGCGAAGACCTTTATGAATGTGCAGTTGTTTCTGACATGGCAGAAGAAGGAAATACAGCTGTTGCATGGCTTAAAGCACAGAAACTCCCTGTATACAATGTAATCCATATCCAGGGTGCAATGGGTTCAGACGCTCAGATCGGACGTACAGCTGCTCTCGACAAAGAATTTGCAGCAGGAACAATGAAAAAAGTTGTTCAGCAGACAGCTACATGNNGCAGAAGCTAAGAAAATCGTTGAATCAGTTATCAACTCAGGTGCAAAATTCAACGTTATCTATGCAGAAAACGACGGTATGGCTAAAGGTGCTGTAGCAGCTCTTGACGAAGCTGGTATTACACACGGTGTTAAGGGTGACGTTGTTGTTATGGGATTTGACTGCAACAAATGGGCTCTCCGCGAACTCAAAGCAGGTAACTGGAACTATGACGGACAGTGCTCACCATTCCAGGCTGCTCTTATCGACAGCTACATCAAAGGCGGCAAGGTTCCTGGAAAGAAAGTTATCAACGAAGAAAAAGGTTTTGATGCTAAAACACTTACAGACGCTGATATCACAAAATACGGTCTTGGTGACTAATACAGATTGCTGTTAGAAGCATAAACCGTAAATAGAATATGCGGTGTAAGATGTGTATTTCCCTGCATGTTTTACGCCGCATTTTTTTCTAACAATAATTAAAAATGTCATTCCGAACATGATTCGGAATCTCTGTGTGCAGATGCTGAACCAGGTTCAGCATGACTAAATTAAAACAGGTACATAAAATGAGTAATGATGTTATTTTAACCATGCGTGGAATTTCAAAGGAATTTCCGGGAGTTCGAGCTCTGCATAATGTGGATTTTACCCTTTGCAAAAGCGAAATCCATGCACTGATGGGGGAAAATGGGGCAGGCAAATCAACACTGGTAAAAGTTCTGACCGGTGTTTATCCTAAAGATTCCGGTGAAATAAAACTTGCCGGCATTGACAATGCAGTTCAGATTCATTCCCCTGAAGACGCCCAGAATCTGGGTATAAGTACTGTATATCAGGAAATTACGCTCTGTCCTAACCTTACAGTTGCCGAGAATATGTTCATCGGTCGCGGTAAGTACCATTTTATAAACTGGAAAGCTCAGGAAAAAAGAGCTGATGAAATCTTACAGAAGTTACATATTCCTGCAAAGGCAAATCAACAGCTTGGAACATGTTCCCTTGCAATTCAGCAGATGGTTGCCATTGCACGTGCAGTGGATATGGACTGCAAAGTTCTTATTCTTGACGAACCTACATCTTCCCTTGATGAACGGGAAGTTGAACTTCTTTTTACATTGATGAGAGACTTGAAATCTCACGGTGTAGGTATTATTTTTATTACTCACTTTCTTGAACAGGTATATGAAGTCTGCGACAAAATTACCGTTCTGCGAAACGGAGAACTTGTCGGAGAATACGAAATAAAAGACATGCCGAAAGTTGACCTTATTTCGGCTATGCTTGGAAAAGACCTTGAAGACATTTCAAAACTCAAGGACGAAAAGAAAGCATTCGGTGATAATGCCGAAACAGTTTACGAAGCGGAAGGTCTTTCAAGCGCGGAAGGTGTCAAGCCTTTCAACTTTGGAATTAAAAAGGGCGAAGTAAACGGTTTTACAGGTCTTCTTGGTTCAGGAAGAAGCGAAAGCGTACGTGCCATTTTTGCAGCTGACCGTGTTACAGGCGGAAAAGTTAAGGTAAACGGAAACAGCGTTAAAATTTCAAGACCAAAAGATGCAATGCAGAACAGAATCGGCTATCTCCCCGAAGACCGTAAGGGTGACGGAATCATTGCAGATCTTTCTGTACGTGAGAACATCATTCTTGCCCTTCAAGTTATGAAAGGCTTTTTTAAGCCGTTCTCAAGAGCCGAAGCTGAAGCTTTTGCAGACGAATACATAAAGCTTCTTAAAATAAAGACCGCTTCAAAAGACACACCTATAAAAGCCCTTTCAGGCGGTAACCAGCAAAAAGTTATTCTTGCACGCTGGCTTTTAACTAATCCTCAGTATCTTATTCTTGACGAACCTACCCGCGGTATTGACGTTGGTACAAAGGTAGAAATTCAAAAGCAAGTATTAAAACTTGCAGAGCAGGGCGTAAGCGTTACCTTTATTTCTTCCGAGATTCAGGAAATGCTCACGGTTTGTTCAAGACTTATTGTCATGCGTGATCGCAACATTGTGGGCGAGCTTAAGGACAACGAACTTAGTCAGGAAAAGATAATGCAGACAATTGCAGGAGGTAACAGCAACAATGTTTAATATTCAAAAAATAAAAAAACTTACACAGTCACAGCTTGCAATTCCTCTGTTTGCACTGCTTATTCTTGTTATTTTCAACCTGATAAGGGATCCAAGTTTTTTTTCAATCGCAATTAAAAAGAATAATTTGGGTAACACGGTTCTTACCGGTAACCTTATAAGTATTCTGAACGGTGCTTCAGAGCTTGTAATTCTTGCAATAGGAATGACCCTTGTAACATCTGTAACAAAAGGTCAGGATATTTCAGTAGGCGCAGCAGCGGCAATAGCCGGAAGTGTTTTTGTAAAAATACTGCGTGCAAACACTATCACTCTACCGATTATTCTTCTCGGTGTTTTGGTAGGCTGCCTTGTTGCCATCGTATTCTGTCTTTTTAACGGTACTCTCATAGCAAAGTTCAACATTCAGCCTATGATTGCATCACTGATTCTGTTCACGGCCGGTCGTCCGATTGCATACTGGATTAACGGTGGTGCGACTCCTAACGTAGAAAGCACTCTGTTGGGCTATCTCGGAGGATTTATTCCGGGTATTCCGATACCAAGCCCTATCCTGATTGTTATTCTGTTTATCATTCTGATTAACCTGCTGCTTAAAAAGACAACTCTTGGTCTTTACATTCAGGCCGTTGGTATAAACGAAAAAGCTGCCAAACTCAACGGTATTGACCCTGTTTTTATGAAGATGATTGTTTTTGTAATACTCGGTGTTTGCGTTACAATTGCAGGTTCAATGAATGTTTGCCGAATCGGTCTGATTAACCACGAAACAATTCTTATTGATATCGAAATGGACGCGATTCTTGCAGTTGCAATCGGCGGTAACTCACTTGGTGGCGGAAAATTCAAACTTTCTGGTTCAATTATCGGCGCATACATTATTCAAGCTCTTACAATCACACTTTATGCGATGAAAGTATCTTCTACAGCCGTAAAAGCATACAAAGCAATTGTTATCATTATTCTTGTTGTTATCGGCTCGCCGGTAGTAAAAAACTGGTTCAAAAAAATCGGAGAATATTTTTCCGGAGCACAGACAAAAGCGGGGGCTAAATAATTATGGCAAACACATTAAAGACAAAAAAAGACAAGCTGCCTGTTTCCAACACAACGTTTCTCATGACGATTACAATCTGCTCATTCTGTGTAATGTACCTTTTAGCTATACTTATATGGGGTGGCGGATTTCTTAATCCTCAGCAGTTTCTCGACCTGTTCAACAATAACGCATATCTGATACTGGTTGCATGTGGTCTTACAATCGTTATGATTACCGGCGGAATTGATATTTCAGTAGGTGGTTCAATCGCGCTTATTACAATGGCATCCGTTGTTTATATGCGAGATCATAATACCGGTGTAGTAAGTGCTGCTCTCATAGCGCTCGGAATAGGTCTGGCAATGGGTTTAGTTCAGGGTACTCTCGTTGCATACCTAAAGATTCAGCCTTTTATTGTAACACTTGCAGGTCTGTTCTTTACGCGTGGTATGACAACAATCGTCAGTAAAGAGCCTGTTACAGCAAAGAATGCGGCTTTCCTTGCGATTAAGGAAACACACCTGAATATTCCCGGAATCGGACGCTATGCCAAAAACGGTAATTTTATACCCGCATACATAGAAATAGGTGTTGTAATTGCTCTTGTTGTTGTTATTCTGCTTTGGGCAACACTCAAATGGACACGCTTCGGCCGTAACCTGTACGCAGTAGGCGGTAACAGTGAAAGCGCACTTATGCTCGGTATCAACGTTCAAAAGACACAGTTTTTTGCCTATGTTCTCTGCGGTCTTTTGGCAGGTATCGGCGGATTTGTTTATCTGCTTCACACAGGAGCAGGCAACGCCTCTAATGCGACTCAGGCTGAGATGCAGGCGATAGCATCGTCCATCATAGGCGGAACGCTGCTTTCGGGTGGTGTAGGTAGCGTTATAGGTACTTTGTTTGGTGTTATGTCTTTAAAGACTATAACAAATATTGTAGTAGCTTCCGGTTTGAGAGAACCATACTGGCAGAGTATTACAACGGGTTTGATGCTTTGTTTCTTTATCCTCCTGCAAAGCGTTATCCTTGCTTCCCGCAAGAAAAAGCTTGGAAACCAGGCGGGTTAGTTTGCTGCTAAACTGATCCGTGTAAACATGTCGTCTTGGTGCTATTCTTCAACATCTTCCTGAGATTTTGAAGAACCGCCGGATGAAATAGTTCCTTTAAATTCGCGGGGCGAAAGCCCCGTGTTTTTTTTAAATATATAACTGAAATAATGCGGGTCACTGAAACCGCACTCATAGGCTATGTCGTAACCTTTCATATCTGTTTCACGGATTAGCCGTTTGGCATTTTCTATCCGCACATTCGTCAAATATTCTATAAATGTTGTCTTACATTCCTGCGAAAAAATCGT
>DBWK01000008.1:0-12767 GCA_002308875.1 Treponema sp. UBA1240 | reverse complement strand
TGGTCGGCATAGTTTTTATCGATGTACTCTTTGGCTTTTAAGATTACATCGCCGTATCTGCCGGTCATTTTTGAATCGCGGAATTCAACCGCAAAATTCAGTATGCTTTCAACCTTTTTCCTGAAGTTGTCTTCATCAAGAACGGCGTTTTCTATAAAATTCCGCTGCAAAATTTCGGGATTCTCGGTTTTTATGTCACCACCAAGACTTTCTACGAGTTTTGACACTGCAAAAATCAAATCTACCAATAAGTAAGAAGCAAAAACCTGAAATTGCCCCGGATTTTTCTTAATAAGCAGCATAGATTCTTCAATAAGGGCCGAAATCTCATTCTTGCCGGCGTATTTGAGTCTGTCAACCAACGGGTCGTTTTCCTTAAGTTCCAAAAGCTCATCGCTGTTTAACTGCAAATCGTCGGAACTGATTATGCGGTTTTGATTGTTATAATTACTAATTTCTATGATTTTTTTAGCGTCTTCGTATGATTCTTTCAACAGCGAAAGGTGGTCAACCGTCTTACCGATAGCGGTAAATACTGTACACTCGGAGTTTGTTTTTATAACATGCTCTATTGTTTCCGCAATGCTGTAGACTTTTTCTTCAATTTCTTCTCTTGTATTACTTTTTACAATGCAAACCATACGGTTTTTGTGCAGAAAAAAGCATATTATTCCATCCCAGCCCTCAGCATAAGAATTCAAAAGAGAACAGGCATCCTGTATTTTTTTTGCATTTTGCGACTGTGTTTCTATTTTTGTGATAAAAATTTTGTAATAACGAGCTATCAAATCCAACTGCAGTTCCTGGCTCTTTTGCATAACGCTGCTCATATCACTTATACCGTGAACAAGATCGCTCAGGAATTCTTTTTGAACAAGCCGCTCTTTTGTTTTTAGGGCTTCCTTCATCTCGGTCATGGCAGAAAGCTGTTTGCGTTCTTTGTCTATCTGCATCGTGGCTTTGCGCATACTGGCAAGAACATCTTCCGCTGTGAACGGTTTTAAAAGATAATCATCTATTCCGATTGAAATAGCTTTTTTTGCATATTCAAATTCATCGTGACCGGACAGTATAATAATGCGAATCCATGGCTGAATCTTTTTTACCATTCGCGCAAGTTCAAGACCGTCCATAAACGGCATTTTTATGTCGGTAATGAGAATATCGGGCTTTATATCCTGTATCATGGACAGAGCTATCTCACCATCGGCGGCTTCACCCGCAAGCTCAAATTCCGTATTTTCCCAGTCAATTTTACTGCGGATTCCTTCGCGAACTATAACTTCATCATCTACTATAAAAACTTTATACATTTTTTTACTACTCCAACGGAGTTTTTTCAGGAACAACAAAAAATACGTTTGCTCCTTTTCCGTATTCACTGCTGATATTAAGACTTACCCTGTCATTATAATACAGTTTAAGACGTTTGTTTACATTATACAATCCGTATATGGATTTTAATTTTTCAGGATCGCCGCAGTCCGACAATTCATCAAGTACAGCTTTGAGGCGTTCAGGTGCAAAACCCATTCCGTTGTCTTCCACCGAAAAATAAATACTGCCGTCTTCCTGCATTTTTGCCGTTACAAGAAGCCTGCCCCTGCCGCGCTTGTTTTTTATTCCGTGATAAATTGCATTTTCTACCAGCGGCTGCAGGATGAGCTTAAGAACTTTCATATTCGCAAGCTTTTCGTCGAATATGATTTCGTAATCCAAAATATCCCTGTAGCGGATTTTTTGAATAGTAAGATAGCTTTTAACGTGTTCAATTTCCTGCTCAATGGGAATCCATTCATGTCCCTTGCTGAGCGAAATACGGAAAAAGTTTGAAAAAGCCTTTGTTATTTCAATAATTTCTTCTTTGCGTTCGGATTCGGCAAGCCAAATGATTGTATCAAGCGTATTGTACAAAAAGTGAGGTGTTATCTGCGCCTGAAGGGTTTTCATCTCGGCTTTCTGCAAGTTTTGCTGTTCTTTTATGTTTTCGTCAATAAGTCCCTGTATTTTTTCCGCCATTATGTTCAGGTTTTCTGAAAGATGCTCAAGTTCAGGAACATGGGTTTGTTCTATACGCGCATTCAGCTGACCAGACGCAATACTGAAAGAAAACGTTTCCATATCCTGAATAGGGTTTCGGATTGAAAGTGAAACTTTTATTGAAGTAAAGATAGAAACGCCGAGTATAACAAGTAGAATAAGTAGCTGGATACGGGTAAAAGTAAGCGATATTTGCTTTATGCTTTCGTTCGTAATAGCACATACTTCTATCTCAGAAACAATAAAATCCTGCAGAATATCATAAAGCAATGATGCAACACCACGTATTTCCTCAAGAATAACTTCGTTCTCGGAAACAGGCGCATTTTGCGCCATCTGTTCGCCGAGCATATCCACATATTTTTCCAAAGTATTTACGGCACGGTTTGCAACTTCGAGCAGTTGAATGTTTTTTTCAGTCTCGGTTGATTCCATCATCGTAGAAATGCCGCTTTTTATCAATGTAAGTATCTGATACTGCCGTCCTTCCTCAAAAGTTTTTTTACCGGCAACAACCTCCCAAATTTCATTGGTTATATCGAACTTTACAATCTGATTCAGTCTGTTTGCGCGGCTAACGTTTGTAATAATATGATCATATCGCTTTGTATGTCTGGAAAAAAGCGAAATTGAATAAATAGCCGGAATAATCATAAGTACAGCAATAAACAAATATGACATTTGCAGCATAGTTTTTATACTGAGTCTTTTCCGGTTAAATGGTTGTAATAATTGCATACTTGTCAGTAACCTCTGGGTGTAATTTCCGAAAGGTTGTCATATTCTGTGAATACAGTTTCGTCCACACGGGTTATGTGCGGAATCTCATATTTATTGCACAAGGTCTTTACAAGTTTCATAGTTTGCGGACCAAGCTTAGGGTTACATTCCACAACACAGTTAATCTTTTTTTCTTTAAGTGCGTTGATTGCCGCCTGTTCCGCATCCACGGAAACAATTGTGACGTCTTTTCCGCCCCGGATTCCGTGTTCAGCAAGTACATCCAAAAATCCCAGCGTCATGCTGTCGTTGTGCGAAAAAATTATATCAATTGGCTGACCGTCTATTTGAAGTTTACCGTTTACTGACAAAATGCGCTCAACAATTTCTTTGCCTCTGGAACGCAGAAAATCACCTGATTCACTGTGAATAATTTTGAACCGCGAATCCTTGTTTATTACCTCGCGAAAGCCCTCGTACCTGCCGTCAGCCGCCGAAGAACCGTCAGTACCCCGTATTTCCAGTATGTTAAGCGGCCGCTGTACCCGACTGAACTTTCGCTGCAAAAAACGTGCCGCTTTTCTTCCTTCTTCCGTGTGATCTGAGCCCAAATAACCGGCATAAAGACTTTCATCCGAAGTTCTGATTGACCTGTCTATTACAATAACAGGAATGCCGGCTTCCTTTGCTTCGCGCAGTACGTTATCCCAGCCATCCTGTACAATCGGAATAAAAACGATCACATCTACCTGATAAACAATAAACGAACGTATTGCCTTTATCTGGTTTTCCTGTTTTTGTTCAGCGTTGGCGTAAACGAGCTGAATGTCCTCAACTGCAGCCGCTTCCTTCATGGACTGTGTGTTGCAGGTTCGCCATGCGCTCTCTGAGCCAATTTGTGAAAATCCTACTATAATGGGTTTAAATTCCTTTTCTTCCGACTTGGTGTTTTTCTTTGCACAGCCGCTCAAAACAACAAAAGCCGCAAGTATTGCGGAACATATGATTTTATTGCAGTGTAATTTCATTACACTCAATTTTATTACGAGAATGAGAATAAAGCAAGTTTATGCACTGTAAACGCGGAAAAGCGGAAGAACACTGCCGATGTTCTTCCGCTGAAATCCAACTTTTTTAATAGCTAAAATCGATTGAGCCTACAGTATAGGAGCCTTTTACAGTATCAAGCTGTAGTGTAAGAACCTGTCGTTTTTGCGACGGTTTGCCAAAATCCGTGTACACTTCAGCCTGAACAATGACTGGTTGCAGCAATTTTTGACTTGAAGTTCCATAATAATTGACCTCAATCTTGTATTTGCCTTCGGGAGCTTCCCTTATGCAGAATTCTTCCGGTCCGTAACCCTGCGTAAAATCGCGCGACAGCTTTCCTCCTTGGTCTGTCAGGTTATTTCCGTAGTAGCATTTTTCACCCGAAGGATCAGTAACCCACAAGTCAATATCACAGTCATCCGTATTCCAGGTAAGAACCACCCGCATATCAACAGGAAAGTTTTGCATCAGTCTGCTGTCAATCTGTCGTGTGTTAATCATCTTGGGATTCCGGTCAATGATTGCGTTCATATCATTCAGCGCAATCTGCTCTATGCCGTGAAAGCGGCCGTCCCATTTATTGGTAACTATGTGATACAGTGTATCAACCGCTTTTTGCTTTTCGCCGGCATAGTTGTATGCCATAGCCAAATCCCTGTAAAACTGCGGTATCTCGCTCCGTATTTCAGTTAATTTTTTGAAAACGGTAACAGCTTCGTCAAACATTCCGTATTCTGTGAGCTTGTTTCCCAGAGCACGCAGAACATCGGAGTTTTCAAGTTCCAGTTCAGCCAGATTTGATAAAATACGGACTGCTTCCTTATTCAAATCTTCACTCATAAAATAGTCCGCCGTATCCATATAAAAAGCCGGAGAATAGCGATACTGCTCCTTTAATTCAAGATATTTACCGTACATATCTTTGGTTGCCGTTCTCTTCAGAACGGTAAGATAGTCAACATCCGGTTCCCATGCCTGTAATGTAATTGCAGCTTTGGGAGGATTTTCTGAAACACGTTGCGGAGCTAACGTTTTGGAGGTAGGGCTTGCAGCAGAATTCAACATGACATCTGCCCTCCTTTCGACTGATATCGCTGATTCTGCAGCAGCATCCGCAACATCATAAAAAACAGCACCTGTTTCAGTCTCCATCATAACAGTTGGAACGGGTTGTCCTTTACGGTTTTTCTTTTGTTTCTTGAATTCTCCTTTTTCAGTATTCCACCATTTTTTGAACGCCTCAAATTCCTTGTAAACATAATCACTGATACCGTTTTGATTTCCGGTTTTTGCGGAATTTCTTGTCAATCTGGCGTATTCATCCTTTAATTCTTCCGGCGGAGTTATTCCGTAACGTACGTAATCTGATACTGAATCCAAAACAATCAATGACGTATCTTTTGTAACGATTCCAAACCGTTTTGCGAGATCCGTGATTTCTGATTTGTTTTTGTCGTAAAAAACCGACAGTTCACTGATTTTCTTCTGAGCCCAAACCCTCCTTATGTTTTCCGCATCAATACCATTTACTGCAGAAATTTCAATTTTAATGGTCTGTTTAATCTCATTACCATATCCTAAAGAAGCAATTACCACACCGTCTTTTTTCTTTAAGATTCCGGACAGGGAGAAAGTATCCGAAACTAAAGCACCTTCGGCAGGGTATACTTCTGTTATTCTTGTTTTATCGTATTCAAGCTTTATAAGCCGCAAAGACTGTGTTTCAAGCAGATTAAGAGCTTCCTCATCCGTAATGGAAGACAAATCCGCATAAGTACCGCCTGTTTTTCTTGCAATCATCTGTAAAAAAGCATGATCGGCTGAAGCGGCTGAATTTACCGTAATAACAGGAACCGGAGAAGAAATTTCGTAATCTTCCTTGTTTTTCCAGTTGCTTATGCCGTCAGAAAACAGAATGATTTCATCCTCTTTTGCAGAATTATTTACCAATGACAGATTATGAAGATTCGTTCCGCCATCAGGTTTGAATTCCTTCAGGAATGCACGCAGTTTGGGGAATTCGGCAACATTAAAAGTTTTTTGCGCATGAACCTCATTGCTGAAAACAACAACCGTAATCTTTAACGCTTTTGCGTCACGAGCATATTTTTCGAGCAGATTAAGTTCCCGTTCGGTATCACGTTTTTCTGCTGATGAAGAAACATCGTAGAATATTGTTATGTTCTTTGGCAGCGTCTTTTTTTCAGGTTTTACCGAAACAGGCTTGTAATAGTAAAAGTAAGTATCGTTCCCGACTGTTTCAGTATATACGGAATTTGTATTCGGAACGTCGGGAAGCGAAATTGAAACAGCGCGGTCAAAATGAAAATCTTTTTTTTCAAAATGTGCGTCATAACCCGAATTCCAACTGTCAAAACCAATTACGGAAAAAGCGTTATCCGCAGGCGACTTCCAGTTTTCGGTCTGCTTAAAGACGTTCACATCGAGCTTGAAAACATCAAGCTTTTCATTTGTCAGCGGCTGCAAAACATAGGTGCGTACACCGTTTTTAAGAGAAACTTCCTGCTCATAGGAAATAACAACGCGACGACTGCCTTTTGCCGGAATAGGATAAACGCGGGTTCGAAAGTTATTTGCGCCAGTCATTTCAACAAGACCCGGATCAATCTTGCGTCTTACGATTGAGTCAAAAACTTCGCGTCCTTTTTCCTTTTCAACAACAACACCATTGCGCAGTTTTCCGTTTATATCGAGAGCATATCCGGAAACAGTCTGTCCTGCTCCAAGCGGAAATTCAAACTCGCCCTCAAGGATACGATTTGTGTTGTTTACAAAAATCATATCAAATGTGGTTGTAGCAATATTTCCCATAACAGAAACACTGACTGCCAGTTCAGACAATCGAAGATCGGCGGGGTTCGCGCCTTTAGCCTTCATTGAAATTTTTCCGGATTCCTGTGCCGACAACGCAGCAAGACAGGATGTAACGATAAGTAATGTGCATATTAGTTTCTTCATGCCTTGTAAACCGAAAAAGATACAAATTCGTAACAGCAGAAAACCCTCAAAGACGTTGTTTTAATTAAATTTTAAGCTGAGCATAAGATTTCTAATCAAGTCTTTAACTTTTATTAATCAGAGAGTTTGTTTTGCTGCGCTCGTAATGCCGATAGCAATCTTTTTAAACCAGTTGAATTCTTTATGTTTCTATAATAAAATATTATTATAATGGAAGCTTTGAGAAACGAAATCGTCCAGGGGAGAAAAGTATTCTTTATACTTCCCGACAAATCCCTTATTGCGCCGAACTTTATGGAAGAATATCTTAATCAGGCGTATGAATGTTACATTATTGACAACGATATAAACATTCCTATTCAAAAAAAGATTGGTGCGGTTTTAGACGTATTCAAAGATTCTATTCTGTTTTTCAACATTGACTACAACCTTAAAGGGCTGAGCTGGCACAAAATTATAGAGAATGTCAAAAACAAATATCCTACCGTTACTATTGGTGTTATATTTGCAAAACGCAATTCTCCCGCCGAAAAAGCCGCAATCGAAAATGAATATATACGTGGTCTCGGTATTATAGGCGGCTGTATAGAACTTGATTATCAAAAAAAGAACAATTATTTTCTTATTGAAAAATTTCTGTTCGCAAATCAAGCCCGCGGACGCCGTACACAGGTACGTGCTCTTTGCCAGCGTAACTGCTCGTTCAATTTGGATGACAAACGCGGAAATGTTGTAACATATTGGCTTAATGATTTAAGTTTGAGCCATTTTTCGTTCACCGTACCGGAAGACGACAAAAAGTTTAACATTAAGGACTACGAAAGAGTATCAAGCCTCTCGTTCGTTATCAAAGGAATACGCTTTACTTCGGATGCGGTACTCTTCTTAAAACGTGAAACACCCACCGGAATACTTTATGTTTTTGCGTTTGTTTTGCCAAACGGACAGCTGGGTCTTGACCCGAACCTCAAAAACCGTATTCAGCCCAAGATTTACGAACTCTTGTGTGATACCTGCTTTGATTTGCTGAAAAAAACATACGATTTTATTGAAATAGACCCTTACACAGGAAATCTGATCTAAAATTCCAACTGTTCACAATCTCAATTACTTGCCTTTTTGCTGTAACTATTCGTATACTTATTATATAGGATATTAAAAAGTATAAGGAGAAATTATATGGCAGAAATTAAAATCACAGGCGAAAACTACGAAAACGAAGTTCTCAAAAGCGACAAACCGGTATTGCTGGATTTTTGGGCAACCTGGTGCGGTCCGTGTCAGATGCTGTCTCCGGTTATCGCTGATCTGGCGGAAGAACTTGACGGCAAGGTAAAAGTCGGCAAAGTGAATGTAGACGAGCAGGAAGCTTTGGCAATGCAGTTCGGCATAAGCAGCATTCCGTTTTTGGCTGTAATCAAAAACGGCAAAGTTGTAAGAACATCGGTTGGTTACGCATCACGGGAAGAACTTCTCAAACTGCTTGAAGACTAATAATTTGAATATGGAACCAATAAAAAACATAGCGCTGATCGGGCTTGGCGCGGTTGGCGCCGTTGTTGCCTCACAGCTGAATACACTTAAAGACGTGAACTTTTGCTGTGTTGCAGACTCTGAACGGAAAAAGCGTTACGAACATAACGGAATTTTTATAAACAATGAGCGTCAGTCATTTAATCTTGTAACACCGGACGAACTGAAACCGGCAGATTTGGTTATAATAGCGACCAAAAACCTACATATAGATGAGGCATTAAAGCAGATAAAAAACGCCGTAACAGACAAAACAATGATTCTGTCGCTGCTTAACGGAATCCAGTCCGAAAGGGAAATAGAAAAAGCATACGGCGCCGAAAAAACTCTCTACGGTTTTATAATCAGCATAACGTCCATAAATTTGAACGGAAACATTTCATGCACAAGCAACGGAACAATAGTATTCGGCGAAAAAGACAACACCCGCAGCTCAAGAATATGCGCGGTTGAACAGCTTTTTAGCCGCGCCGGAATCAGCTGCCAAATTCCAGAGAACATTCAGCTTGAAATGTGGAAAAAATTCCTTATAAACGTTGTGTTCAACTCTCTGGGTGCAATCACGCGCTCACCGTACGGCGGTTTTAAATTTGAAGCGATGAAAAACTCCGTAATGAAAATCGGACAGGAAACAATAAAGGTTGCAAATGCGGAAGGAATTCCGCTAACAGAAGACCTTTTGCAAAAAGACATTGACCTGACACTGAGCTACATCCCCACAGGCAAGTGTTCCATGTTGCAGGATGTGGAAGCGGGACGCCTTACAGAAAACGATTTTTTTACCGGCACAATAATAAAACTGGGCGAAAACCACGGGATTCCGACCCCGTACTGCCGCTTTTTATACGACCTGATAAAAGGTACAGAACAGATTAGGTCCGAATTCTACAAATAACCAGTAATTCCTGATTCGTGTCTAAACACCGTAAGCGCGCTGTTCAAACTCGCTGACCGGCAGCGGTTTTGAAAAATAAAAGCCCTGAATCAAGTCGCAGTGCTGTTTTGCAAGAAAATCAACCTGTTCACGTGTTTCTATACCTTCCGCGACAATCTGCATTCCAAGCTTTTTAGCAAGCGAAATTGTATCACCAACGATAAGGTTTGAACGCGTCAAGTCATCAACACTGCGGAAGAACTCCGCATCCAGCTTGATAATATCAAGCGGAAGTTCTTTAAGCGAATTCAAAGAAGAATATCCCGCTCCGAAGTCATCCATCGAAACCTTAAAGCCGTAGGACTTAAGCTGCCTTACTGTTTTTAAAAGCACTTCCTTGTCATCAAAAAAGGCGCTTTCGGTTAGTTCAAGCTCGATATACTCATGCGGAACCTTGTATTTGTCAATAATCCGGCAGATATGTTCCGCCAAATCATCACAGGTAAAATGCGCGCGCGAAACATTTACCGAAACAGGCACAAGCTTTTTTCCTTCCGAAAGCCACTTAGCCTGCAGCTTTGCAACCGCGGTAAGCATATAATCGTCAAGCTGAATAATAAAGCCGTTCTGCTCAAAAATCGGAATGAATTTTCCCGGATTAACGAATCCAAGCTTTGGATGAATCCACCTTACAAGTGCTTCCGCTGCCGCAAGCTTCTCGCCTTTTGTTGAATATTTTGGCTGCAGATACACCTGAAACTCATGGTTCATAATTGCCGTTTCCATGTCGTCTTCTATACGGCGTTCCCAAACCTGCTCTTCTTTCATTGATTCGTTAAACCAGACAATATTCTCCGTGGATTCGGAAACTTTTGAAACAGCAAGACCAACCGAAGTCAGTAAATCGTTTATATCATCGTTCCTTGACTTAACCTCGCAAACTCCGGCTGAAAACAACAGATGCTGTGTTTTTCGTACGCTGGTCAGCTCCGTAATAATCGAGTTCAAACGCTCATTCAGCAGTTCTGTGGTTTTGTAATACAAAAGCAAAACAAAATCCGCATTTTCAAGGTGAGCCGCAAGTTCCTTTTTACCAACAAGTGATGAAAGTTTTTCGTGAATCTCTTCAAGCAGGTTTTCACCCACTTTTACACCGTATGCGGAGCAAAAGTTATGATACTTTTCAAGCCTCAGCTGTACAATGGCTACCTTGCGTGGTGCGCGTATGAGCCTTGCACCTTTTTGCAAAAAATATTCCTTGTTGTTTCCGCCGGTAACGGTATCAGTTGAAACAAGCTTGTTGATTTTTTTCTGTTCAAGAATATACTGACCAATTTTGCGCAGCTCATACACGGCTGTAACAAGAATAGCAGCAGCAAAACAAACGCATATAACAAGAATAACGTTATATGTATATGAACTTATGGGATAACAGTTTTTAATACAAACATTTATGTTATTTATATCTGTTTTGTAAAGAACCCATTGGGTTGGAAACATGATTTCTTCCGAAAGTGAATCAATAACCCGCTTGTCGGTCACTATGTCAACAAAATTGATTACATTTTTAATCTTGTCTTTAAGGTTAAAAAATGAGAGCGCAATCTCATCTACGTCCAGTTCACCGCGAACCATACCGTGATCAGCAAGATCTTCCTCTACGTCCTCATCCATAAAAACAGTTTCAAAACTTATCGGTTCGCTGCCAAAGGAATTGATGATATTGAGGTTATCATCAACTATATAAACATCCTGAATATTTGAATTCCGTTTTTTTACCTGCTCAATTTCCATATTCAGGGCAACAGTATTGGTATTCCAGTTTGTATTTATAGCCTGAACCACATCCAGACTGTCTTTGTGGCTTGAAAAGAGATAATTGTTAATCTGTCCTAAAAATATCAGGTAGCAGAAGAACAAAACGAACGCAATTACAATGGCATCAACAAAACAAATTCCCAAAACTCTGGGAATAATTGACCGGTATCGCAAGCGTTTGATTTTAAGATCTTTTTTCCAGCTCATACAAGCAAAACTCCGCAAGTAAAAAGTAAAATATCAAGAATTTTATACTATGATTTGCACTATTCCGCAATACAAAGTATAGTATTTGTTACGGAGAAAATATGTTTGAACCTACTTTCAAATCGCTTTTGAATTACAAATGTCCGGACTGGTTCCGCGATGTAAAATTCGGAATATGGAGTCACTGGGGACCGCAGTCCGTACCTATGTGCGGCGACTGGTACGCAAGAAACATGTATGAGCAGGGTACGGAACAGTATGAGCATCATGTGCGCGTTTACGGTCATCCTTCCAAATTCGGCTACAAAGACCTTTGCAAGCTGTGGAAAGCTGAAAAATTCGACCCGATGGCTTTGATGGACAAATACTACAAATCAGGTGCACGTTTTTTTGTTGCACAGGCATGCCACCACGACCACTTTTTTAACTTTGCCTCAAAATTGAACAGGTTCAACTCCGTTCAAGTAGGTCCGCACAAGGATATTTGCGGCTTGTGGCAAAAGGCAGCCCAAAAATACAATATGCCTTTCGGAATTACCGAACATCTCGGAGCTTCGTTTGCCTGGTGGCGTTCAAACAAAAGCTGCGACGCATACGGTCCTTACGCCGGAGTGCCTTACGACGGCAACGATCCCGAATACCGCGATTTTTACCACGACAACTATGAACATGTAGCAAAACCCGGCGAAAAAGACAAATGGGTATGGCTCACGACTAACGAAAAATTCCGCCGGTACTGGCTTGACGTTATGAAAGAAATAATCGAAAACTATCACCCCGATTTGCTTTATTCCGACAGCAACCTGCCCTTCGGCGAAACAGACGACCCCGACAACGAATCCGAATACAAATACGGGCTAGAAGCAGTTGCATACCTGTACAACGATTCAGAAAAACGCAACGGAAAAAACATGGCTGTTTATACACAAAAAAGCAAAGACAAGCGGATTTATCCGGTCGGTGTTTTTGACATTGAACGCAGCCAGCTCCCCGTTCCTTCGCCGGAACCGTGGCAGTCCGAAACATGCATAGGCGGCTGGTTCTACGACACAAAAGCACATTACAAAACACCGCGGCACATAATCGATATTCTTGTGGACACAATTTCCAAGAACGGTACTTTCCTTTTAAACATTCTCCAAAAACCGGACGGCTCAATTGACGAGCAGGCGGACTGGATTTTAAGCGAACTTGCAAAGTGGTTTGCAATAAACGGCGATGCCGTTTACGAAACTCGTCCATGGCGCATTGCGGCGGAAGGTCATTCTTCCGTTCTGATAGACGGATTCAGAGAAGAACAGGTAGATTGGAAAGACGACGACTTCAGGTTTGTGCAGAAACAGGGAAAACTGTATGTGTATATGATGAAGAGCGCAAACAGGGCAAACACCGTAATAAAAAGCCTTAAGCCTGATGAAAAAGTTTCGGCGGTAAAACTGCTTGGACACGGAAATGTAACGTTTGCGCAGCATTCGGGGATTCTTGTTGTGGATTTGCCTGAAAAAATGCCGTCAGAATACGCCTGTGTTCTGGAACTGAGCTTTTA
>DBWK01000049.1:23949-24278 GCA_002308875.1 Treponema sp. UBA1240 | reverse complement strand
CCCATGCTCATTCCGAATGAAGCTCCCGGTAACATTAGCATGCTGTTCGGTATAAAAGGGCCTTCAATGTCAATTTCTACTGCATGTGCTTCCGGTTCGGATGCACTTGGAAATGCTCTTGACCAGATCCGTTCCGGCAGAATCGATATGTGTCTGGCCGGCGGTGCGGAAGGAGCAGTTACCGGTTATGGAATTGGTGGTTTCAGCGTTTTGCAGACCCTGGCAAGTTCATATAACGACAACCCTGAAAAAGCAAGTCGTCCGTTTGACAAAAAACGTGAAGGCTTTGTAATGGGCGAAGGCTCCGCAATTCTTGTTCTTGAGGAACT
>DBWK01000049.1:21199-23825 GCA_002308875.1 Treponema sp. UBA1240 | reverse complement strand
GCACAGATAAAACCGGAAGAAGTTCAGTACTACAATGCACACGGAACATCTACCCCTGTAAACGATCCTGCTGAAACGGCTATGGTTAAGAAACCGCATTCGGTTCGCATGCCTATAAAATGAAAATTTCTTCAACAAAGAG
Organism: Treponema sp. UBA1240; assembly: GCA_002308875.1. Classification (GTDB taxonomy): domain Bacteria; phylum Spirochaetota; class Spirochaetia; order Treponematales; family Treponemataceae; genus UBA1240. Next base: position 23,683 of record DBWK01000049.1, on the reverse strand, counting down.
TATGACAGGTCACTGCCTTGGGGCAGCCGGTGCAATAGAAGCCGCAATTTGTGTAAAAGCAGTGCAGGATGGTTTTTATCCGCCCACAATTAACCTTGATGATCCGGATATAGAAGCCGGTTGTGATTTGGATTATGTTCCAAATGTAGGTGTTAAGGGTAACATAGATTGCGCTGTTTCCGGTTCACTTGGCTTTGGTGGTCATAACGGTGTTGTTGTTATAAAGAAATTCAAGGAATAGATATGGATTATTTGACAGATGATATAGAATCGCTTATTCCGCACAGAAAACCGTTCAAATTTGTTGACAGGATTATCAGTGCTGACAAAGAAAAAATTGTGGCGGAACGCACATTTACCGATGAAGATTTCTTTTTTAAGGGGCACTTCCCGCAATATCCGGTTGTCCCCGGCGTAATTTTGATTGAAACAATGGCGCAGGCTGGAGGAGCAGGTTTGAGTTATCAGAAAATCTTTGACGACAATTCTTTGTTCTTTTTGGGCACTGTTGATAAAGTTAAATTCCGTAATCAGGTACGCCCCGGCGATACAGTAAGGCTTGAAGTTACGAATCTGCGTGTTTCACCAAGAATGATTAAACAGCAGGGTGTTGCCTATGTTGGTGAAGAGGTTGCCGCTGAAGCGACCTGGATGTGTCTGGTTGGAAACGCTTAACAGGGAGAATTATATGAAAGTTAAACCGATGGTAAGAAGCAATATATGTTTGAATGCACATCCTGCCGGATGTAAAAAAAATGTTCTAAATCAGATTGAATATGTAAAAAAAGAAACTGAAATACGAGGTAAAAGCGGTACAGGAGTAGGATTTAAAGGAACAGGTGCGCCAAGATGCGTCCTTGTTCTCGGTTGTTCAAACGGCTACGGTCTGGCAAGTAGAATAAGTGCCGCATTTGGTTATGGAGCCTCTACAGTCGGGGTATCATTTGAAAAACCCGGTACTGCTACAAAAGGCGGAACCCCCGGTTGGTACAACAATCTCGCTTTCGATCAGTTTGCTCAAAAAGACGGATTAAAAGCAATAACATTAAATTGTGATGCTTTTTCACACGAAACAAAGCAGCAGGTTATCGATATTGCAAAAAAAGAAGGATTTATCTTTGATCTGGTTGTATATAGTATTGCAAGTCCCGTAAGAACAGACCCTGATACCGGAATAATGTACAAATCCGTTCTTAAGCCGGTAGGAAAAGTATACAGCGGAAAAACAATCGATGCTTTTACCAACGAAATAAAAGAAGTAAGTGCCGAACCAGCGACGGAAGAAGAAGTTGCAAATACCGTAAAAGTAATGGGCGGTGAAGACTGGAAACTCTGGATTCACAAACTCAACGAAGCCTCCATACTTTCAAAGGATTGCATAACAGTTGCATATTCCTACATTGGTCCGGAAGTTTCACAGGCAATTTACAGAACGGGAACAATCGGCAAAGCCAAGGAAGACCTTGAAAAAACTGCAAGAGAACTTGATTCCGAATTCGGCGGTTCCGGTATGAGAGCTTTCGTTTCTGTAAACAAAGGACTTGTTACCCGTGCCAGTGCGGTTATCCCGATTATTCCGCTTTATCTTTCAACCTTGTTTAAGGTTATGAAACAAAAAGGATTGCATGAGGGCTGTATAGAACAAATGTACCGCCTTTTTTCACAAAGGCTGTATCTCAGTGCGGACAGGACAAAAACTCCGATTCCTGTAGATTCGGAAAACCGGATCCGTATTGATGATTACGAAATGCGCGAAGATGTTCAAAGCGAAGTTTCACGTATTATGCCAACTGTTACAAGCGAAAACAGTGCCCAATTGGTTGACCTTGCAGGCTTCAGACATGACTTTCTTGCCGCGAACGGATTTGACATTGACGGTGTGGATTACGAAGCCGAAGTTGAAGAATTTGATAAAATTTAACGGGATTACTTGAAAAGCAGCGTTTTTGCTATTCCAAAGTAGACCAAAAGCGACAGTGCATCAACTGTTGTTGTGATAAACGGACTAGCCATTACTGCCGGGTCAAAACCCAGTTTTTTCGCGCACAAAGGAAGAATACAGCCGATTGTTTTGGCGACAAGAACCGTAAGAATCATTGTCAAACATACAGTCAGTGCAACCATTACAGTAACATCGGGGTTGTGCATAAGAATCCGGTCAACAAGCATAATTTTGCCAAAGCAGACAACCGCAAGAACTGTTCCGCAGAGAAGCGCCGTACCTATTTCCTTTCCTATCGCCTTTGGCAAATCCGAAAAATCAAGCTCATTAAGCGATATTGCGCGGATAACTGTTACTGATGACTGAGAACCTGAATTACCTCCGGTGTCCATCAGCATCGGGATAAATGCTGTCAGGATAACACAGGTAGAAAGTGCAGTTTCAAAATTTGTAATAATCATTCCGGTAAAAGTTGCTGAAACCATGAGGAGCATGAGCCAGCCGATGCGGTGTTTGAACAGGTTGAACGGAGATGCGCGCAG
>DBWK01000049.1:5543-21150 GCA_002308875.1 Treponema sp. UBA1240 | reverse complement strand
TCGTCTTCCATAACTTCGATAGCGTCATCGAATGAGATGATACCCACGATTCTGTCTTCGTTGTCAACGACAGGCAGTGCCATAAAGTTGTATTTGGAAATGAGCTGGGCAACTTCTTCCTGGTCGGTGTGTGTTTTTACGCTGATAACGTTTGTTTTCATCAGACTGTCGATTATCTGGTCGTCGTTTTTTGCAAGCAGCAGGTCTTTTACGGAGAGCCGCCCGATAAGCTTTCTGTTTTCTGTAACATAGCAGGTGTAAAAGGATTTTTTGTCCACACCGTTTTTTCGTATGTAGTTTATGGCCTGCCCTACTGTTGTTCCACGATTCAGTGAAACATATTCGGTGGTCATGATTGAACCTGCCGAATTTTCCGGATACTGGAGAATCTGGTTTATATCCTTGCGCATTGAGGCGTCAACGTGATTCAAAATACGCTCAACCACATTCGCAGGCATCTCATCAATCAAATCAACGGCTTCATTTACGTACAACTCGTTAAGAATGGCAGTAAGTTCTGAATCAGAAAATCCTTTTATCAACTGTTCCTGAAAATCGCTGTCCATCTCGATGAAGACATCAGCTGCAAGCGATTTTGGTAAAAGCCGGAAAATGACAGGGATTAGTTTTTCATCAACGTCCTGAAGGATGGAAGCGACATCCGACGGTGCCATAGTTGATAAAACATCTTTGACAGACGAAAACTTTTTTTCATCCAAAAGCTTGTGAATTGTTTTTTCAAATGTAACTGTTAATTCTGCCATAATTTTTCTCCATAGGTTTCAGTATAATTCTGTTCAGAGATTTTTTATGGTCAAAGAAATTCGGAATCGCCTAGAACTGTTGGGGTAAAGGAGAATCCGTTGTGTTTATGCTTTGACCTGGAGGATATGAGTCATTACTATTCCCGTCCGGCATAACGCTTCTCCTTTTTAAGTGATTTGATAGTTAATACCTTAAAACTTTTGTCTGAGGTTGTCAATAAAATATTCGGCTTTTTTGTTCGGTGACTCTTATGTAAGTGTTTCCAGTCGCTCAAGCCATGCTGCTGCTTCGGCATCGCTCGGCATTCGCCAGTCGCCGCGCGGGGAAATGCTAACGGTTCCCACTTTTGCACCATCCGGCAGACACGATCGCTTGAACTGCTGGCTGAAAAAGCGGCGGTAAAAAATACGCAACCATTTAAGCATTGTTTCGCGGCTGTATGTTTTGCCGAACGCTCTTTCTTCCAAAAAAAGGATTTTTTCCGGTTCAAAGCCCCATCGCAAAAAGTAATACAGCACAAAATCGTGCAACTCATATGGACCAACAATGTCTTCCGTTTTTTGCGAAATCTGTCCGTTTTCCGGCGGTAAAAGTTCGGGGCTTACCGGTGTATCGAGAATGTCACGCAAAACGACGGCTGCCTTTGTATTGCCTTCAGATTCAAAGGAATCCGCAAACCAGTTTACCAGATGGCGGACAAGTGTCTTTGGAATCGATGAGTTTACGCCGTACATCGACATATGGTCACCGTTATATGTTGCCCAGCCGAGAGCCAGTTCAGATAAATCGCCCGTACCGATTACAAGACCGGAATTCTTGTTAGCGATATCCATGAGAACTTGAGTTCGCTCCCGTGCCTGTGAATTTTCATAGGTCACATCGTGAACGGTTTCATCCTGCCCAATATCCTTAAAGTGCTGAATAACGGCATTTTTTATCGGAATGTCCATAAATGTAAGTCCCAGTGAGTCTGCAAGTGTGCGAGCATTGTTGTACGTGCGTTCCGTAGTACCGAAACAGGGCATTGTAACGGCTATAATGCCTTTTGTGTCGAGTGAAAGTTTTCGGAATGCTTGTACTGTGATAAGCAGTGCGAGTGTGGAATCAAGACCGCCAGAAAGACCAATGACTGCAGATTTTGCGTGTGTGTGCGCAAGCCGCTTTACAAGCCCCTGTGTTTGCAGCGCTGTTACTTCGGTACAGCGTTCCGTACGCCGTGTTGTTTCTTGCGGGATGAATGGAAACGGCGAAATTGTCCTGCGTAATGTGTCTTTTTCATCAAATTTGGTGAATGATAAAGGAATAATACGCGGTTTATCCGCTTTTTTTAGTTCGGAACGCATATTCTGTGCGAATGTGGTTGTTTTCCGCCGCTCGTATACAAGTTTCTGAACATCAATATCGGCGACTATATAACCGTCTTCTGAGGAAAACGGTTGTGATTCTGAAAGGATTGTCCCGTTTTCCGCAATAATGTTGTGCGCTGAAAACACTACATCGGTCGTAGATTCGCCGCTTCCGGCGTCGGCGTACAGATATGCGCCAAAAACACGTGCGGAATGTGCCTGTATGAGCGAACGGCGGAAGCTTGCTTTACCGATTACTTCGTTGCTTGCCGAGCAGTTTGCAATAATAGTTGCGCCCTGCAGTGCATAGCGAAGCGATGGTGGTGTTACCGTCCAAACATCCTCACATATTTCAACGGCGAGTGAAATTGAAGAGTCTTCACTGTCGGCAAAAATCAAGTCCGTGCCGAACGGAACGGAATACGGTTTTTTACCGCTGATTTGTATTTCAGTACTGTACGAGCCGTTCTCAGCCGGAGCAAAGTGGCGGTACTCGTAGAATTCGGAATAATTTGGGATAAAAGATTTGGGCACAAAGCCTTTTATTTCGCCATGACAAATTACTGCTGCCGTATTGTACAATATACCGTTATTTATAACCGGTACACCTACAATCACAGTTACGGTATGGACACATAAGGCTACACGTTCAAGTTCTTTCAGTGCGCTCTGTAAAAGCACCGGCTGCAAAAACAAATCCCCGCAGGTGTAGCCGGTGAGTGCAAGTTCCGGTAGAACAAGAAGCGCTACTTTGTCTTTCTCCGCCCGCTTTATGAGTGAAATAATATTATCCGCATTTTTTTTGCAGTCTGCAACAGTTACCACAGGACTGGCACATGCCGTCCTAACAAATCCATAGCTCATGAGTAAAGTATACAGGTATCAGGCTGTACATTCAAGCTTATTCTTCATCTGGATTAACATGAACCATAACGTGTTTTACGTTCGGAAAGTGTTTTTCTATTTCGTCGTGAACATCTTCAGCAATTTTATGAGCGGCAAGCAGCGTACTATTGCGGTCTACAGCTATTTCTACATCGATATAAACTTTATTTCCAAACATTCGTGTGTTCAACAGGTCAATGCGTTTTACGCCGGATTCTTTCATGATGAATTCCGAAATTTGTTCTTCAAATTCCGCACCACAGGAAGTGTCCAGCATTTTTTTGAGGGAATCAATTATTATTTCGACGGCAAGTTTCAAGATAAAAACACAGATGATAATACTTGCAATTGAATCCATAACAGGAAATCCAAGTTTTGCTGCACCTATTCCTAAAAAAGAACCAGCTGAAGAAAAAGCGTCGGACCGGTGGTGCCATGCGTCTGCTTTGAATGCTTCCGAATCAAGCTTTTTTGCGTAATACATTGTATACTGAAACATTGCTTCCTTGCTGACAATGGAAACAATTGCAGCAATTAATGGTAAAAATGTCGGTACAGGAATGTGGCTGTAGTCGCCCGAAAGAATTGTCTGCAATGCACTGTACCCGATTTTTAGACCTGTTCCCGCCAGAATAAGACCGAGAACAAATGTTGCGACGCTTTCAAAACGCTCATGTCCATACGGATGTTCGGAATCAGCACTTCGCTGTGCAAGTTTTACGCCTATAAAAGCGATGAAAGTAGCAATAACATCGGACATTGAATGAACCGCGTCCGAAATCATAGCTCCTGATTTTCCGTAAATTCCTGCAAAAAATTTGAATGCACAAAGTATCAGATTTCCTGTTATTCCGATAAAAGAAAGACGGTTTATGATGTTTTTAGTTTTCGAAATTGTGTCAGGCATTTGATTCTCCGTTATTCTTTCTGCATTATTTGATTTTATTGTAGCATATTACGCTACCGTTGCCGAAAGGATGCTGACGGCATTTTCCAGTCATCCACTTGTAGGCATAGTCAAAAATTCCGTCGCCTTTTCCACCGGTTGTGATTAAATCCTGAACGCCATCAACAAGTTCGTCATAAAGTGAAATATCATCAAAATCCTGTGCATGTCCGTGCAGAATACGGTCTGCTTTTGTTTTTACAAACGAAATGCGTTTCAAATTTTCCAGAAAAACGCTAAGTGGCAGGCATTCGTCAAGTTGCATCCACAAATGATGGTTTATACTGTCGCCTGTAAAAAGAATTCTCTTTTCTTCAAGTAAAAGACAAATACCACCGGTGGTATGTCCGGGTAGAGCAATTACTTTAAGCGTCAGGTTCCCAAGGTTAATCGTATCACCGTCGTTTACAGGCTTAAAAGGCGGTAATTTGCGGTTTGTTGCACGACAGAGATTTAGAAATTCTTTCCGTTGTGTCTGTTCCTCTGCGAGAGTGTTGTCCGCCGGATTCATACAGGCTTCTTCAAAATAAATGTTGCCGAAAATGTGGTCGCAATGCCCGTGTGTGTTGATAAGAACAAGAGGAAGATCCGTTATTGCGCGTACAACAGCGTGAACGTCTTCAATTCCGTTCATTGTATCAATTACAGCGGCTCTTTCAGAGCCTGTTACAAGATAGCCGGTGGCTTCACCGTAATCATCAAGAAGATAAATACTATCTGCCAGTTTTTTTACTCGTATTCTTTCGTACATTGGTATTAGTATACAATTTTTTCGTCGTAAAAACAATTTTTAAATTTGTCTGGAATCACGGGGTATTGAAATCCGCATAACGAATAAAGTATAGTTTCTTATTATGAGTATAAAAGTTGGTTGTATTGGTGCAGGCGTTATGGGTTCTGCCCTTATGAGTGCCGTCTGCAAACAGAATGATGTGGAAGTTTTTATCAGCGATGCGGATTTTTCCAAGGCGGAGCAGTTTGCCGGACAAAACGGAGCGCATGCTGAAAAAACTAACAAAACTGTTATTCAGCAAGCTGATTATCTGTTTTTTGCCGTAAAGCCGGTGTATCTTCCCGCTGTTTTGGAAGAAACTGCGGCGCTCCTTTCCAAGAAAGAATTGTTGCAAAAGGTGTTCGTATCAATTGCCGCCGGTGTTAAAATCTCTTCAATTCAGCAGAAACTTGGTGAAAAAGCCCGCATTATACGTGTTATGCCGAATACTCCTGCCGTTGTAAAAGAAGGAATGATTGCACTCGCTCCTGCGGAAACAGCGCTAGAAGCTGATGTTGAATGTGTACAGAAGCTTTTGTCGTTTGCTGGTTCTGTTCAGGTAGTTCAGGAACATCTGATGGATGGAATAACCGCGGTTTCGGGCTCTGGTCCGGCATACGGCTTTATGTTCATAGATGCGCTTGCGGATGCCGCCGTAACTTTCGGTATGCCACGCAAGCAGGCACTTACTTTTGCCGCACAAACGCTTAAAGGCGCTGCAGCGATGGTTCTTGAAACAGGAAAGCACCCTGGTATTCTTAAAGATGAAGTTTGTTCACCAGCTGGAACAACGATTGCGGCTGTAAGAGTCCTGGAAGAAAAGAATTTCCGTTCTGCAATTATTGAAGCTGCTGCCGCCGCATATGAAAAGTCCCTGGAACTCGGCAAAAAATAAGTAAAATTCAGTTTCTTGTATGGATGTGTAAAAACAAAATTCGCTGTTTGTCTTTACCAGAATGAAATAACATAGTACAATAAACTAAATAAATTATGCTTATACAGGGGGTAATGAAATGAAAAGACTGTGCGTTGCGGTTTTGGTTCTGTTTTTTTTCTCGCTGGGTTTGGTTGCACAGGAGGCAACTTCTGACCAACCTTGGGAAGAAACTGTTCGTCGTATTGAAAACGGCAAAACGCCGAATACGAACAACACATATTCCGTTGAAATACTTTATTATCCCTACAGCCATGAAGCCTATGTAACGTATGTGATTTTTGATGCGCTGTACCAGGAAGAAGAAGCTGTTTCCGTTGTTTCCGATGTGGCACAAAGACTTAAAGCCGAATTTGGATATGACAAGTACGGCTATTCTTCTCAGGCTACTATTCGTTTTGATAACGAGAAACATCTTGCCCGTTACAGAGTTAACATAGTTTTCATGTACAATGACATAAACTAAGCTCGGAAGGTCAATAGATGGATACACAAGCTGTTATTAAAAACTTACATCCTTTGGAAATTAAGGTTTTGAGAACCTTTTCCACAAAAGATGAATTAACTTCAGAACGACTGCAGAAAGAACTCGATTACAAGGAAGGTCATGCAAATCAGGCTTTTTCATGGCTTTCAGGAAAAAATCTCGCTGTCGTTACGGAGCGCAAGCCGCATACTTATTTTGAAATTACTGATTTTGGAAAAAATTATGCTGCGGAAGGAACTCCGGAAGAACGAATAGTTAATTTTCTTAAGGAAAAAGGTCCTCATGCTTTACCACAGATTGCTTCTGCGCTGAATATTGAGAATAAGGATGTTGGAAGCGCATTTGGTCAGCTTTCAAAAGAAAAAGTTCTCCAAATGGATGCCGAAAAGAAAGCAGCTTACACTGGTAATCCACTGCCAAAACGGATTGAAGTAGCAAAAAGCCTTTTGGAAAAAGCGCTTAAAGCCGAAAACAGCTGTCTTGATCAGGATAATTTGACCGAAGAAGAAAAGGCCGTTATTGCAACGCTTGCAAAAAAACGCGGTGCTGCGGATTCTCCATTTAAAATTATTGAACGTGAAACAGTAGTTTACAAGCTTACAAAGGATGCAGAAGAAGTTGCAAAAGCCTTGAAAGCTGCCGGTGTTACAGGTGAAGAAACAGGAATGCTTACTGCCAAGATGCTTTCAACAGGCGAATGGAAGAATTCCTCATTCCGTGCATATAATATTGCAATTCCACCGGCAAGAATTATTCCGGGCCGTACGAATGCGTATGTTTCATTTTTGGAAAGCGTAAAAGACAAGCTGGTTTCGATTGGTTTTGAAGAATATGACGGACCGCTTGTAGAAACAGAATTCTGGAACTGCGATGCTTTGTTTATGCCGCAATTCCATGCGGCGCGCGATATTCATGACGTATATTCCATTAAAAACCCGACACATGCAAAGAAAATCGAAGAACCGTATCTTTCAAATGTTGCCGCAGTTCACAAAGACGGTGGCAATAGTGGCAGTCGCGGCTGGAACTATGCGTTTGACGAAGAATTTACACGCCATTTGATTCTCCGTAGCCAGGGAACAGTTCTTTCCGCACACAAACTTGCTTCAAATCCTAAGATTCCGGGGAAGTATTTTGGAATTGCGCGCTGTTTCCGCTACGACAAAGTTGACGCAACACATCTTTCCGATTTTTACCAGACTGAAGGAATCGTTCTTGGTGAAGAAGTTAATCTAAAAACTCTGCTTGGCTTCCTCGAAATGTTCGCTGTAGAAATTGCCGGTGCAACCGAAGTTAAATACGTTCCCGGATACTTCCCGTTCACGGAACCTTCCGTTGAAGTACACATCAAGCACCCTGTTCTGGGATGGTTTGAACTCGGCGGTTCAGGAATTTTCAGACCGGAAGTTACAAAGGCGATGGGAATTGACTGCCCCGTTCTTGCCTGGGGTATCGGCATTGATCGTATGGCTCTCATGGCGCTGGGTCTTAACGATTTGCGCGAATTGTTCAGCACCGATATTGAACAGGTTCGCCTGAGAAAAGCCAGATACTAGAATAGCTCTGCATAGCAGGCGTCCGCTGCTTTCGCGAGGTCGTCTGCTTTTAAAAGCATTTGCCTTCCTCTTTGTCCTGCGCTGACTGCAATAAAATCGAACAGTTGTGCGGTTTCATCAATGAAGGTTGTATATTTGCGCTTCATGCCCAAAGGCGAACAGCCGCCTCTTATGTAGCCTGTAAGACCGAGCAGTTCTGCTTGTTTTACCGGCAGAATTTCTTTTGAATTTGTAAGCATTCTAACCTTTTTCAGATTTACTTCCTGGTCGGCAGGTACACAGAAAACAAAGATTTCCTTGTTGTTATTCCGCATAACTATCGTTTTAAAAACCTGCTCCGGTGGTAGCCCTGTCTTTTTTGCAGCAGTAACAGCATCGGAATTCTCTTCGTCAAATTCATATTCAACTACACGATAGGGTATGGAAAGTGTTTCAAGAATTCTCATGGCATTAGTTTTCTTTTCAGCCGGCATAGGGTCAATCCTGTATATACGGAGCAAACAAATCTTCAAAATCCCTGATGGTATTTGCGGTAACAATACGGGTTCTGAGCTGTGAACTACCTTCCAATCCTTTTGAATATGCACAGAACCTTTTACGCATTTCCCGGCATGCGGGAAGTTCTCCCTTTTCACCTACAAGAATCTGCAATTCCTTCATCCCTGCCCGTATCCGTGTTTGCGGTGTTTCTGTTATAATTTCGCCGGTCTGGAGATAATGACTTGTTTCCGCAAAAATGAATGGATTTCCCATTGCGCCGCGCGCAAACATTACTCCGTCAACATTCGTCTGTTCAATTACGTTTTTTGCCGCTTCAGGCGAAAAAATATCGCCCGATGCAAAAACAGGAATTCGCCTGTCAATAAAATCCGTAAGTTTTGCAAGCAAAGACCAGTCGGCTTTACCTTCGTATCCTTGCGCGCGGGTTCGCGGGTGCAAGGTTATAGCTGAGGCTCCGGCAGAAACAACAGCTTCGGCTGCTTCTTTCCATGTCAGATTTGAGCTGTCCCAGCCGGAACGGATTTTTACAGTAACAGGAATTTCACCTTTTACGGCTTCAACAACAGCTTTTGTTACGAGATAAAGTTTTTCATAATCCTTGGTCAGTGCAGATCCTGCGCCTGATTTGATGATTTTTGGAACAGGACAGCCCGCGTTTATGTCTATAAGTTCGGGATGTGCTTTTTGCAGCACAAGTTCTGCCGCTTGCGCCATTATTTTGGGATTTCCGCCGAAAATCTGAACGGCGTACTGCTTTTCGTTTTCCGCGCGTGTAAGCAAGCTTGCAGTTTTTACGGAACTACGGACAAGTGCTTCGGAAGAAACCATTTCGGTGTATGTGAAATTTGCACCGCCTTCAATGCAGACATAGCGGAATGCACAATCGGAATATCCTGCGACAGGCGCAAGAAATAAATTCCCGCTAAGTTGCAGATTCCCGATTTTTAGAGGATGATATAAATTTTCACAAGAAACTTTCATTAAAGCGGCAAACGGAAGAATTTGCAGCTGTTTTCCCACAACTGGTCTGCAAGTTTTTCCATATCCATATCAAGCAAATCCGCGAGGAAACGAACGGTTGACTGTATATATGCCGGCATATTCCTATTGTTCCGGAATTCGGCAGGTACCATGAACGGACTTTCCGATTCAACCAGAATGCGTTCCAGAGGCACATTTAAAACCGTGTCGTGAAGATTGCGTGTATTGCGGTATGTTACATTACCTGCGAATGAAAAATACACGCCGTCAAGTTTTTCGTTGCCTAAAATTTCTTTCGCATAGTTCGCGTCTTCCGAATAGCAGTGAAGAACTGCTCCGGCTGACGGCATACGTTCTGAAAGAATATCCAGAACGTCTTTTCCCGCGTCTCTGTTGTGAATAATCACGGGTACGTTGTTTTTCTCTGCAAGTTCCAGCTGGGTGATGAACAACTCAATCTGAGAGCGTTTGTCACCGAATTTTTTAAAATAGTCCAAACCAGTTTCGCCCAAAGCAACAACATTCGGTAAAGACAGTGATTCTTCTATTTTTTGAATCCAGTTTTTGCCTGGGTTAGTAACTTCAGATGGAGCGACACCGACAGCATGATATACGTTCGGCAGCGATTTGAGGTTTGGATATACTTTGTCAAAGTCCATTAAACTATTGCATATACTTACAATGCGGGTAACCTGAGACATTTTTGCTTCCTGTACGACACGAAGCTGTTTAATGGGATCATCATAAATAAGCCCAATATGAGCGTGAGTATCAAAAAACTGCATGCTTTCTTCCAGATAAGATGATATGGAACCTAATACTTCTCACAGTTCCACTTAAAAGATAACACGGACTTTCTGAGTTGTCAAATTTTTTACAAATTTACAGAATAAACTGAATTATTGTTTTGACAATAAAAGCACAAATCCAGGCAATCGAACATTGTATAACAACCGTTACAGCCGCCCATTTTGCACCCAGTTCGCGTTTTATCGCTGCAATCGCCGCTACACATGGTGTGTACAAAAGGCAGAAGACAAGGAGAGCCGCGCATGCTGCCGGAGTCAGTGCAGTAAGCAGAGAATCTATTGAACCAAACAAAATTGAAAGTGTTGAAACAACACTTTCTTTTGCAATAAAACCTGATATAAGCGCAACGGAAAATTTCCAGCTTCCGAATCCCAGTGGAGCAAATACCGGTGAAACAGCACTTGCAACTAAAGCCAGAATACTTTGCTGCGAATCTGTAACCACGTTAAGATGTGTGTCGAAAGTTTGCAAAAACCATATAACGATTGTAGCGAGAAAAATAATGGTAAAAGCACGTTGCAAAAAGTCTTTCGACTTGTCCCATAAAAGCAGTACAACGTTTTTTAATCCTGGCAGCCTGTAATTAGGCAGTTCCATTACAAACGGAACAGGTTCTCCCTTAAAAGTTGTGTTTTTGGTGATGAGTGCAAAAAGAATTCCTGTTACTATCCCAAAAAGGTAAAGCAGAACCATTATAATCCCGCTGTATTCCGGAAAGAAGGCTGCTGTAAAAAAGCCGTATATAGGCAATTTTGCCGTGCAGCTCATAAAAGGAATCATCATTATTGTCATTTTTCGGTCGCGTTCGGAAGGCAGTGTTCTGCTTGCCATAACCCCCGGAACGGAGCAGCCGAAACCGATGAGCATAGGAACGATACTTCTGCCGGAAAGACCGATTTTTCGCAAAAGCTTATCCATGATAAATGCAACACGTGCCATGTAACCTGTGTCTTCCAGCAGCGAAAGGAAAAAGAATAGCGTTACGATTACCGGCAAAAAGCTTAAAACACTGCCAACACCATTAAAAATACCGTCAATAATCAGCGAATGTAGTACGGGATTTATTTTGAGCGCTGTAAGTCCGCTGTCTGCCATGGCGGACAGCCGCCCTATCAGCAGTTCAAGACCGTCCTGCATCCAGGCTCCGATTGTGTTGAACGTAAGATAAAAAACCAAAGCCATAACAATTATAAAAAATGGCACGGCTGTGTATTTGCCGGTCAGAATCTTGTCAATTTTTTTGCTTCGTATACTTTCCCTGCTCTCTTTAGGTTTTACAACGCATTTTTTTATCAGCTTGCGTATAAATGTGTAACGCATATCCGCAATAGCGGCTGCCCTGTCCAGACCGCGTTCTTCTTCCATTTGCAAAATGATGTGTTCCAAAAGCTCTTTTTCATTCTGACCAAGGTTAAGAGCTTCCATAATCCTTTCATCGCCCTCAATAAGCTTTGTTGCTGCAAATCTTATAGGAATGCCGGCTTCTTCCGCATGGTCAAAAAACAAGTGTATAATACTGTGCAATGCCCTGTGAACAGCACCGCCATTTTCGCTTTCATCACAAAAATCAAGCCTTCCCGGTCGCTCTTGAAATTTGGCAACGTGAACTGCATGGCTTATAAGCTCGTTTATACCTTCATTTTTTGCAGCTGAAATAGGGATAACCGGAATCCCGAGCATATCTTCCATTTCGTTTATATGAATAGTTCCACCGTTACCGCGCATTTCATCCATCATATTTATTGCAAGAACCATTGGTCTGTCCAGTTCCATAAGTTGCATCGTCAGATAAAGATTGCGTTCTATGTTAGTGGCATCAACTATGTTTATGATTCCTCTGGGGTTTTCTTTCAGTATGAATTCACGCGAGACTATCTCTTCACTTGTATATGGTGAAAGTGAATAAATGCCGGGCAAATCTGTTACAAGAGTATCGGGCATGTTCTTTATGGAGCCGCTTTTTTGGTCCACCGTTACACCGGGAAAATTTCCCACATGCTGGTTTGCACCCGTAAGCTGGTTAAAAAGCGTAGTTTTACCGCAGTTCTGGTTACCGGCAAGTGCAAAAGTTATTTTTTCACCGGCGGGAATCGGGTTTTCATCAGCCCGGACATGGAATTTTCCGCCTTCGCCAAGTCCGGGATGATGCTTTTGTAAAACAGAAGACTTCTCTTTTTGCGATTCTTCAGTTGGTTCCGTGCCGGTAACTCCAGAAACGGTTATCTTTTCGGCATCTTCAAGCCGTAATGTCAGTTCATATTCATAAATTTTAAGTTCAACAGGATCGCCCATAGGCGCGTATTTGATAACCTGTACTTCTGTACCAGGAATGACACCCATATCCAAAAAGTGCTGCCGTAATGCTCCTTCGCCGCCTACTGTAAGAATAACTGCTTTCTGACCGGGTGCCATATCTTTTATTGTCATAAATTCCGTCCTTACAATTAAAATGAAGTTAGCATTATCAATTTTTTTTTTCAAGTTCAATACACTTGCGAAAACAGAAGAGGGTGATATAATGATTAATACACTATATAAGGAAGAAAATGAAAATAAGACTTAATGAGGATGAAAAAATCGTAAAAACGATTCAGGACGGCTTAAAGGCAAAGGGCGGATACTGCCCGTGCCGGCTGGAAAAAACAGAGGACACTAAGTGCATGTGCAAGGAATTCCGTGACCAGATAAAAGATCCCGATTTTGAGGGATACTGCCACTGTATGTTGTATTATAAAGAAAAATAAACATATTGACATATTGGAGATTTTGAATATAATTTTTACTAAAGGAGATGAGTGCAGTGAAGAGTATCCGCTTTAAAATACTTTTTGTTGTTGTTGGAATCCTGTTTATTGCAATGGGCTCCCAGAGTTTTTTCTCATTTATGCAGGCTAGAAACACGCTGCATGATTCTGTTGATCAAACACTTGAAACTGTTTCTCAAAAAGCGGAACAGCAGATTTTGGATTTGAACAATAAGCATTTTGCTGTGCTTCGTGCAATTGCACATCTTCCGGATTTTCAGAATTCGGACGTTACTCCGCGTGTAAAAAATCAGATTATTACAAACTTGAAGGATATTGATCCTGCTGTTTATGTAAGTATTGCTTTTTATGATAACGAAGGATTTTTCTTCAATGAAGATTATCAGACCAGAATGGATTTTAGCGATCAGGAATATGTAAAGCAGGCTCTAAAGGGAAAAGAATTTATTTCTGAACCTGTAATATTCAGAATGGAGGATCTTGCCGACCGTGCTGAAAGTGGTGAAAAAATACAGCAGGAATCGGAAGCACAGGTTCTTTTATTTTATGCAGAGCCTGTTTATAATACAAATAATCAAATAGAAGGTGCTCTTGTCGCAATTATTAACGGGGATTGTTTTAAGGATATAGTCCGCGGTATAGATATGGGCGATGGACATCACCCTGCAATCATTGCGCGAACAACGGCGCAGATTTTTGGTAGTGCGGCTAACGATAATGAAAGTTATATAAACATAAAACAGCTTTTTGAAGCTGAAGAATTTGCGGAACACAAAAGTGCGTTGCTTTCCGGTGCTGAGAACAGATTCTATTTTATGTATCCTGAAGTAAATCAAAAAACAATTGTTGAATACAAGCCGATAGAAGGAACTTCCTGGTCAATTCTTGCTGCGGCTCCATACAGCCACTATTTCAGACATCTTTCTAACCTCATCATGTTCTCAATCATAAGTTTTGTAGTTGCAGTTATAGCCGCATTCCTTATCGTTATTCCACTTGCCCGCGCAATTGTAAGACCTCTCAAAAACGTAAGCCGCTCAATCAACGAAATTGCAAGTGGTAACGCCGACCTTACAAAGCGTCTTGATGTAAATTCCAAGGATGAAGTTGGTTTGGTAGTTGTAGGTTTTAACACTTTTACAAATAAGTTACAGGCAATTCTTTCAAGCATAAAGAGTTCGCAGAACAATCTTGAACATGTTGGAAAGGATATGGACGTAAGTACGCAGGACACAAGTTCCGCTATTACCGAAATCATCGCCAACATAGAAAGTGTTCACAAACAGATTGTTACACAGAGTGACAGCGTTCAGCAGACAGCTGATTCAGTAAATCAAATTTCGGCGACAATTTCTTCACTTGAAAAGCTTATTGAAAACCAGTCCAATGGTGTTGCCGGCGCTTCTTCCGCTGTTGAAGAAATGATGGCAAACATTGCATCGGTAAACAGCACGGTTGATAAAATGGCGATTTCGTTTGATAACCTTATGTCTGACACGCGTACAGGTTCTTCAAAACAGGAAGATGTAAGCCGTAAAGTTGCCCAGATTGTTACTCAGTCCGAAATGCTTCAGGAAGCAAACGCCGTTATTTCCAACATTGCGGAGCAGACTAACCTGCTTGCTATGAATGCCGCGATTGAGGCTGCACATGCCGGTGACGCCGGTCGTGGATTCAGTGTTGTTGCTGATGAAATTCGAAAGCTTTCCGAAACTTCAACTGCACAGTCAAAGAAAATCGGAAATCAGCTTAATGCTATAAAGGATTCAATTTCAGAGGTTGTAGTTGCTTCAAAAGAATCAAACACTGCGTTTGTTTCTGTTTCTAATGCTATAAAAGATACGGATGAACTAGTACGCCTCATTAAGTCCGCAATGGAAGAGCAAACAGCCGGTTCAAAGCAGATTAACGAGGCTTTGCGCGAAATGAACGGAAGTACGGTTGAAGTTCGTACTGCCAGCCATGAAATGGCGCAGGGTAATAAACAGATTCTTGATGAAATGAGTCACCTGCAGGATAGTACCGCAATTATGAAGCAGAGTATGGAAGAAATGTCCATCGGTGCAAAGCAGATTAATTCAACAGGTGCTTCATTGAGTGAGATTTCACGGAAGCTGAAAGACTCAATCCGTCAGATTGGTGGCGAAATTGACCTTTTCAAGGTTTAATCTTCTCTAACCCTGACATAGCAAAAATGAAGCTTTTCATTATTTCTGACATTCACGGCAGTGAGCTTGCTTTTAATAAAGCTGTTGAAGCTTTTAACCGCGAAAATGCGTCACTTATGGTAATATGCGGTGATTATCTGAACCACGGTCCAAGAAACCCGCTGCCCGAAGGTCACGACACAAAAGCTCTTGCCGCCGCTTTGAACAGCATGAAATCAAAAATATGCGGAATACGCGGTAATTGTGACAGTGAAGTTGATCAGATGATGCTTAATTTTCCTGTAACGGAAGCTTCATGCAGAATAATGCTTTTAGGCTGCGGCACAAAAAAAGAAGGTGCACCGTCCGGCTGCATATTTGTGCATCACGGGCATCTTTATACACGGCAAAAAGCAGCGGAACTTACGGAAAAAGATGCACTAATAGTGAGCGGACACACGCATGTGCCTGTGCTTGAATACGAAAATGAACGCTATTTTGTGAACCCCGGCTCCATAAGCCTGCCGAAAGAGAACAGCTTTGCCGCTTATGCCACCGTTGAAACCGATGAGACTGGTGCAATAAACGGTATTTACCTTAAAAAGCTGGACGGTACAATCTTTTCAAGTATGAGATTCTAGCCCATCAATTCGTCGGCGAGCTTTTCAAGTTGGGCAATCGTTTCGTCTTTTACTGAAATCTTTATTGTAAC
>DBWK01000049.1:5093-5386 GCA_002308875.1 Treponema sp. UBA1240 | reverse complement strand
GTGGCAAAAACAATCTTTCCGTAACGGAACGCGTCTTCAACACATTCGTATATGTCTTCGCGCGCAAGGTCGCTTATCGCAACCTTGGGACAGCCCTTTGTCCGCAGAATTTCGGCAAGTTTTTCAGCGGCCTTTTTTGTGTTGCCGTATACTGAAGTATATGCAATGACAATGCCCTCGCTTTCTGTTCCGTAGGATGACCAGGTATTGTATGTATCCAAATAATAGCTTATGTTGTCGCTCAGTACCGGACCGTGCAGCGGGCAGATTGTCTTGATATCGAGCGGGGCTGC
>DBWK01000049.1:0-5062 GCA_002308875.1 Treponema sp. UBA1240 | reverse complement strand
CGTGCCTCACACGCCCAGCCTTCCGGGTCGTCATAGTCGAGTGCACCGAATTTGCCGAAGCCGTCAGCGGAAAAAAGAATCTTATCTGTTTTATCATAGGTCATGATTACTTCCGGCCAGTGTACGTTGGGGGCTGTAATGAACTGGAGAGTGTGAGTACCGAGCTCCAGAACGGAATTATCGGCAACTACAACCTGCCGGTCGGTAAAAGCTGTTTCAAAGTAGCTGTTCATAATAACAAACGCCATTTTTGATGCAACAATTTTTGCTTCGGGATAGGTTTGTGCAAAGCGAAGAATATTCGCTGAATGATCCATTTCCATGTGTTGGACAATGAGATAATCCGGCTTGCGTCCGTTCAGGGCGGATTTTAGGTTTGCGAGCCATTCATCGCCGAAGTTCGCGTCTACCGAGTCCATAACAGCGATTTTTTCATCAAGAATTATATAAGAATTGTATGACATTCCGTTCGGAACATCGAACTGTCCTTCAAACAAGTCTATTTTATGATCGTCTACACCAATATATTTTATCGAATCTGAAACTTTCATATTTCCTCCAAATCGAATTATAGCACATATTCCACATAAATAACAAAGTAAATAAAACATAATAAAAATAATTGTCAACTTTGAAAAATCTGCTGTATAATATTCTTTATGAAACGGCTTGCGATTTGTTTGTCTACGTTTGTTCTTGGAGCCTTGCTGTTTGCCCAGCAGTCATTTTTCGATAATTATGTTTATCAGAGCTGGAACGCATTCGGTTCACTCAATGGAACAAGCACAACTGATATAGTTCAGACTAAAGACGGCTATATAAACATCGGAACTTATGAGGGACTGGCGCGCTTTGACGGTGTTACGTTCACTACGCACAAACGCTCTTCGGAAAACGATCTGCAGTTTGTTTCCGTTCGTGCAATTCTTGAGGATTCAAAGGGGAATCTGTGGCTCGGTTCAAACGACGAAGGACTTCAAAAAATCACTCCTACGGAAAACAAAGTCTATACGACCCAAAACGGATTGCCCAACAATTCAATCCGCTGCCTTGCGGAAGACAAGGAAGGTAATGTTTGGATAGGAACAGCTGCTGGAGTCGTCTACATTACACCTAAAGGACATATGATAACACCGCAGTTTGAAGCAGGAACTGTTTCAAAGGGAATAATCGCAACCTGCTTTTACTGTGACTTTAGCGGTAGAATGTGGCTGCTCACCGCCAATGACCGTGGACTTTTTTCTTTTACAGACGGGATTTTCCGTACACGTCCGGAACTTGCAAAATACGAAAACTATTTTGCAACCGCAATCTGTCAGGATGCAAGAGGCGCTTATTGGGTAGGGCTCGGCGATTACGGGCTGATAAAAGTTGACAATGGCAAAGTTGAAGAGTTAAAAACTGGAACAATAGCCGATTCTGCGGCTACAAATTCGTTTTATGTTGATTCCGGCGATACAATTTGGATTGGTACGGAAAAAGGGCTTGTTGTTTATTGCAATGGAAGCTTTTTTGAATACACGGAGAAAATTCTTGATAACGCAAAAATAAACAAAATTATCTGTGATCGTGAAAACAATATTTGGTTTGCAACTGACCGGAACGGAATCGGTAAACTTACGTTGGGAAAGTTTAAAATAATGAAGCTTGGTGTAACCATAAACAGTATTACGGAAGACCGTACAGGAAAAATTTGGGTTGGAACGGATACCGGAGTGCGCTGTTACGAAAAGGATATAGAAGTTACAAACAAGCTTACCGAATACACAAAAGGCTTGAGAATAAGAGATGTTGACGCCGTAAAGGACGGTAGTCTGCTTGTAAGCTGCTACACAAAACCTGCACAACTCCGCTACGACGGCAAAACCATAAAAAACTGGTCAACGGATGACGGCCTTGCAGGTAATAAAGTTCGCGTTGCAATCGAGACGGATTCCGGGGACATGTATGTTGGTACCACAACGGGTTTAAGCATAATCCATCCTGACGACACCATAAAGAATTTCAAACAGAAAGATGGTCTTGAGAACGAGTATGTTATGGCATTGCACCAGGATACGAACGGCATAATTTGGATTGGAACCGACGGTGGCGGAATATACCTTATGAAAGATGAAAAGATTATTTCGCACATCACTTCCGAAGATGGTCTTGCAGGTAACGTAATTTTTAAGATAACACAGGATATAGACGGAGCCTTTTGGATTTGCAGCGGCAGCGGAATAACGCGATGCCCTGATTTTGACAGCAGAACCGGTATGCCTGAAATTTTCCAGAACGTTAATTCTGAGAACGGAATAGAAACTGATTCAATGTTCCAGGTTCTTGCTGACGGTAATAATAACCTTTGGATGACAAGTAATCACGGAATTTCTTCCGCGCAGGTCGGGGACATTCTGGCGACCGCTGAAGACAAACAGCGAAAGGTTACTGTCAAGTTTTACAGCAAAAATGACGGTCTTGATTCAGACGGACCTACTTCAACTGCAAAAAGCATGGTTGACCGAAAAGGACGCGTTTGGTTTGCCATGGTAGACGGAATTGCGATTTATGACCCTGTAAGTATTTTTGAGAACACTATAATGCCGCTGGTTCAGGTAGAAAGTGTTGTTGTTGACAACAACATGGTTGTAGACAACAAGCTTTACCAAAAGGACAACGGTACAATCATGCTAAAACCGGGAACAAAGCGTGTAGACATTAGTTATACAGGTTTGAGTTTTGACGCGCCGGAGCGTATCAAGTTTACCCACAAACTTTCGAACTTTGAAAACGATTTTAGTGAGCCCAGCTCCACTCGTACAATGTCGTACACAAACCTTACTCCTGGTAAGCACGTTTTTTATGTAAACGCGATAAACGGTGACGGTATTTATTCAAAACAGGCTGAAGCAGTATTGTTTGTACAAAAGCCTTATCTGCATCAGCTGCCGGCGTTCTGGATAGCTTTGGTTATTGTTATAATGGGTATTACGTTCCTGTTCTTCTATATGGATCAACAGAGAATCCTTCGCGAAAACATACGCCTTGAGCAAACCGTAAAGGAAAAAACCGCGGAACTTCAGCTTTCAATGGAAAAATCCGATCAGTTGCTGCGTGCCATCCTTCCGGCGGAGATTGCTGATGAACTAAAGGATGATGTACATTCAATTGCTCAGGATTTTGCCGATGTTACGATTTTGTTCTCGGATATAGTCGGTTTTACAAAAACCTCAAGTGGTCATACAGCTGCTGAGATTGTAAACGCCCTTAACGCGCTCTTCAGTAAATTCGATCTTAGGGCAACAAGCATGGGGGTTGAAAAAATCAAGACAATCGGAGATGCTTATATGGCAACGTGTGGTTTACCAACTCCGAACGAAAATCATGCTCTCGTAATGATTAAGTTTGCAAAAGGCATGCTTGAGGATTTAGCTGATTATAACAAGACTGCACAAATCAAATTTAATATAAGAATCGGTCTTAACAGCGGCCCTGTTACGGCAGGTGTTATCGGACGGACAAAGTTCATTTATGATATATGGGGAAACTCCGTAAACGTTGCAAGTCGTATGGAAACAGCGGCGACTCCTGGCGGGATCCGTGTTTCCGAGACTGTTTATGAACATCTGCATAATACCGATATCAAGTTCAGCGAACCTGTTGAATGTGATATAAAGGGCAAGGGCAAGATGATTACTTATGATGTATTGTAAAAAATATCTTGGAGGATGTATGAAAAAAAATCTGATTTTGATGGCGTTGTGTGTTGCTGTTTTATTAGTTGTTGGCTGCAAAAAGGAAATAAAGAAAGATACAGTAAAAGTCGGACTTCTTCATTCTCTGAGCGGAACAATGGCAATAAGTGAAGTTCCTGTCAGGGATTCGGAATTATTGGCAATAAAAGAAATAAATGAAGCTGGTGGTGTTCTGGGTAAGCAGATAGAAGCAATACAGGAAGACGGTGAAAGTGATCCTAATACCTTTGCCGAAAAAGCCCGCAAGCTTTTGACGGATGATAAGGTTGTATCTGTTTTTGGCTGCTGGACATCTGCTTCGAGAAAAGCAGTCAAACCGGTTTTTGAAGAATTGTTCGGGCTTTTATGGTACCCGATTCAGTATGAGGGAATGGAAGCAAGCCCCAATATCATGTACATGGGTGCTTCGCCGAATCAGCAGGTTGTTCCGGCTGTGGATTATTGTGTAAACAATTTTGGCAAAAAAGTGTACCTTCTGGGTAGCGACTATGTTTTCCCACGTACGGCCAACCGTATCATAAAAGCGCAGCTCGGTCAGATTGAGGGAGAATGTGTCGGTGAAATCTATGTTCCGATGGGACATACAAATTTTAATAGCATTATAGAAGATATTAAGCGCGAAAAGCCGGATGTTATCTTGAATACACTTAATGGAGACTCAAATATCTACTTTTTTAAGCAGATGCAGTTTGCAGGGCTGACGGCAGAAAAGCTCCCGATAATGAGTTTTTCAATCTCCGAGGAGGAAGTTAGCATAATAGGTGCCGATGTTCTTAAGAATCATTATGTTGCATGGAACTACTACGAAACAACCGAAACACCGCGTAATGCAAAGTTTGTTTCTGACTATAAATCTGAATACGGAAGCGACCGTGTTACAGGAGACCCTATTGAAGCCGGTTACATTGCCGTTTATATGTGGGCAGCCGCTTGCGAAAAAGCCAAGAGTTTTGACGTTGAAGATGTAAGAATGGCGGCAAAAGGTTTGAGTTTTACTGCACCTGAAGGTACTGTAACCATTGACGGTTCAAACCAGCATTTGTACAAACAAGTTAGAATCGGAAAAGTAAATGAGACCGGTCTTATTGATGAAATTTGGGCAACACCAGGTGCAATAAAGCCGGATCCTTACCTAAGTACTTACGAATGGGCAAGAGGTATGTAACCCTGTTTCATCGTTAATAGATAGTATGCGACTTATTTTTATACGCCACGGCGATCCTGACTACGCCAACGACAATCTCACTGAAAAGGGCAAAAAAGAAGTTGAACTGCTCACAAAGCGTGTGTCAGCATGGAAGGATATAACGCAGATTTATGTCTCA
>DBWK01000011.1:26257-41378 GCA_002308875.1 Treponema sp. UBA1240 | reverse complement strand
AATTAATCTCGAATGAAACAGCCAGGCACTTTATTGTCCTTGGGCAATTCGGTTGAAGTGCTTGAGCCGGCAGAAATCCGCGCGTGCATTAAAGAAGCAGCAGGACAATTCTGCGCTATGGTGTTATTTTGATGGAAAGATCATTTATATGATTTTTTAGCAAAATAAGTCGAGTTAGCTTTGTTTTCTGTTATTATACTAAAGCCATGTTAAATGAAATGACACCAAAAATCAAAGCAGTGTGGAGAACCTGTTTGTCTGTGGCTTCCTGAAAAATTGCGTGCCGGAAAAAGTGAATATGTTTTCAGGGTGTTGAAGTAACACCAGACTACAAAGGAATTATTCCAGGAGAAGCCGGAACAAGGACAAACTTACCTGGGAGGCCTTTTATTTGTGAAGCAAGATAATCTGCCATAAAACCACTATATCCATGGTATACATATTGCTACTTATAATGTATATTCTGTCTACCAATACGTATTTTTTCACAAATGGGAATAAAAAGATGGCATTCTATCAAAATATATGTTATAAAAATACAAATGGAAGAATTATTCGAATACAGCGATAGTTTGAATGCGCCATTTCAGGCTTTTCACGGTGACTGGAAAATAAAACCCCATTGGCATTATTTTACTGAAATGATTTATCTAGTTAACGGTATTCTTTCAGTTGATGTTGATGGAAAACAATTTACAATGAATTCCGGTGACATGATGATTTTTCATCCTAAACAAATTCATTCTTTCTATGATCTTTCTTCAAAAAATAATACAAATGAGAAGCTTTTGTTTTACGGCATAAAATTTGATGATATGATATTATCAAATACAACACCTGGTTCCCCTAAATTACCGAAACTACTCGATAACGCAGCAAATACTGACGGTGCTTCAAATTTGATTTCGGCAGCCGATTTACGCTTTAATCCTGTAAAACTTTATTTTGAATATTGTATTTGGGAAACAAATCAC
Organism: Treponema sp. UBA1240; assembly: GCA_002308875.1. Classification (GTDB taxonomy): domain Bacteria; phylum Spirochaetota; class Spirochaetia; order Treponematales; family Treponemataceae; genus UBA1240. The sequence goes on along the minus strand of DBWK01000011.1, from coordinate 40,404 downwards.
AAACAGTTCGGATACGACATAAAAGTCGCTTCAATGATAAGCCTGATTATTACTGAAATAATCAGAATTTGGCTCAGGCATGGATTTAAGTTTTCGGACAAAAACACATTCGACAGGTTCAGTAACAAAGATTTTTCTGTTCTTGAATATATTGATGCACATTCTTCCGAGAACATCAGTGTAGAAAAGCTTGCCACGAAATGTGGAATGTGTTATTCAAATTTTGCAAAACAATTCAAAACACAGTATGGAAAAACATGCAAAGAATACATTGAATTTATAAGAGTTTGCAAAGCTGACACACTGCTTCTCTATACTGACAAGACACTTGATTACATTAGTCAAGAAACAGGCTTTACTGATTCTAGTCATTTTATCCGTACTTACAAGAAAATACGTGGTATAACCCCTAAACAGCGCAGAATCAGACAAACATGCGAGAATGTGTTAATCTCTGATTACGATTGAAATCTGAAATATATTGTGTTATTATGTCTTCAAATGAAGTATTATGCAGTTCAGGTAAAAACAAACCAAGAAGATAAATATATAGACAAAGTAACGAATAAACTTTCCGGCAGACTTGACAAACAGCATTTCATTTTTCCGAGAAGAAGGCTTGAAATTCGTAAATCAGGCAAAAAAACAATGCAACTTCTACCTCTTTTCCCTGGTTATATCTTTCTTGAAACTGAACAAATAGACAATGACTTGTTTATGATAATGAGAAAAACAACCGGTTTTTACCGTTTCCTCAAAAGCAATCAGGATATAACGGAACTTCGGGACAAGGATTTAACCACCCTACGCCACTTTATGAAGTTTGGAGAAATTGCGGAACCGTCACGAGTTCACTTTGACGAAAACGATAGGATTGTTGTTGATTCTGGTCCATTACAGGGACTTGAGGGAAAAATTGTAAAAGTTGACAGACGTAAAGGACGAGCAAAGATTCAGCTTGATTTATACACGGAAAATTTCCTTTTAGATCTTGGCTTTGAAGTTATTTCAAAAGGCAATGCAAAACAGGAATAAGCTATGAGTTATAAGAACGATATTCATGTATACATAATCGGTGCTGGTTTTGCCGGACAGATGATTGCCGATGACTTTCGTAAGAAAAAGATATTCGGGCGCGTAACGGCTTTTCTGGACGATGATTCTGCACTTATTGGCACACAAATAGACGGAATTCCTGTTTACGGACCAATAAACATGGCCTCAATTCTCAAACATGGAACTTACGATGAAGCCGTTATTGCAATGCCAAGTGCTCCTACAGAAAGAATTCGCGAAGTTTATCACATTCTGTCTGAAGCCGGTTTTTCAAAAATTAAGATACTTCCAAGCGTTTCACAGATTGTAGAAGGTAAAGCCCACCTTGTCCAGGCAAGAGAAATAAACCCCCAGGACCTACTGGGAAGAACACCTATAACAATTTCACTCAAAGAAACCCTATCCTACTTACGAGGAAAGCGTGTTCTAGTCACAGGTGCCGGCGGTTCAATCGGTTCGGAACTTGCACGCCAACTGCTTTCTGGTGGTGCTGAAAGACTTTATCTGTTCGGGCACGGAGAGAATTCCATCTACAATATAGACAAGGAATTGCGAATATTACAATCAGAGGGTGTCGGCGAAAAAGCCACTATTGTTCCAGTTATAGGTGATTTGAAAAATGCGGACTACCTTAACTGGTTACTACCACAAATGCACATTGATGTAATTTTTCATTGCGCAGCGTACAAGCACGTTCCACTTATGGAAGAAAACCCTGTCGCTGTAATAGAAAACAATGTTTATGGAACGAGAAACCTGCTAAAGGCAGCACTTGATTCAAACGTAAAGCGCTTTGTCCTTATTTCAACTGACAAAGCTGTTGAACCAGTATCCGTTTACGGTGTTTCAAAAATGCTTTGCGAAAAACTTGTTCTTTCTACGGCTAAAAAAGCGAAAAACAATCAATCCTTTATGTTTGTAAGATTCGGAAACGTTCTCGGTTCAAGAGGTTCAATTCTGCCACTTTTTATGGAGCAGATAAAAACAGGTGGTCCTGTAACAGTAACAGACCCTGAAATGAAACGTTATTTTATGACAATTCCCGAAGCATGTTCCCTTGTATTAAAAACAGGCGGTGTCGGTAAAAACGGTTTTTCTTATCTGCTTGACATGGGAGAGCCAATCCGCATAGTTGACATAGCAGAGCAAATTATCAAATTTTCAGGCTTCGAACCACATAAAGACATTGAAATAAAATTTATTGGGACGCGGAAAGGCGAACGACTTGACGAACCTTTGTGGACACCGGAAGAAAATCCCCAGGAAACAGAATACCCCAAAATTTTGCAACTTAAATCTATTGAGTACGAAGAGAATAAACTTCAAGATTTGCTGCAAATATTAAAACCTGTATGTTTCTGCGAGCCCACAAATTTCGATCTGTTCCGCAACAAAGAATATTTGCTGAACAAGCTTACAGAGTTGATTCCTTCATATAATGGAGCAATAAATGGATAAGGTAAATTTTTCAGTCGCGTCTATAGGAAAAGAAGAAGAAGATGCGGTTATAAGAGTTTTACGTTCCGGCTGGCTTACAACAGGAAAGGAAACATTTGCCTTTGAAAATGAATTTGCAGAAAAAATCGGAGCGGCACACACTCTTGCCGTAAACAGTGCCACATCAGGACTTATGCTCGCCTACGACGCATGTGGTATCCGTGAAAACACAAAAATTCTTACAACACCCTACACTTTTGCTTCCACTGCACTTGCGGCAAGACATCTTGGTGCGCACATTGAATATGCGGATATTGAAAAAGATTCTTATAATATAGATCCGGAAAAAATCGAAGAAAAGCTTGCCGCAGATACGAAAAAACAAATAAAAGCTATAGTTCCTGTCCATATAGCGGGAAATGTCTGCAAAATGGACGAAATAAACACGATTGCAAAAAAATATAATGTATATGTTGTTGAAGACGCAGCCCATGCATTTCCTTCAAAGACAAATAATGGATATGCTGGAACGCTTGGGGATGCTGGAGTTTTTTCTTTTTACGCGACAAAAACAATTACAACAGCTGAGGGTGGAATGATAGCCACGGATAACGAGGCTTTTGCAAAACGTATGCAAATTATGCGGTTGCATGGAATAGACCGACCTGTATGGGATCGCTATTCTTCCGATAAGGCCTCTTGGGAATATGATATTGTTGATAGCGGTTGGAAATGTAATCTGCCTGATGTTCTTTCTGCAATAGGACGGGAGCAGTTAAAAAAAGCTGATTTATTTTATGAAAAAAGAAAAGTGATTGTAAATATGTATAATAAATCATACAGTAATTATGATTTTTTGCAAATACCACCTGATAGTTATGGTAATGCATGGCATTTGTATCTTCTTAGACTGAATACAAATCATCTTTCCATAACAAGAAAAGAATTCGGTAACATATTACAGAAAAAAGGAATCTGCATTTCAATGCATTTTATTCCACATTTTCATATGACATATTTCAAAAATCTTTACAATCTTTCACCCACAGATTTTCCAAATGCAGAAGACAAATTTCAACGTACACTCACCCTGCCTCTTTGGCCGGATATGACGGAGGAAATTGCCCAACGTGTAATAGATACCGTAATCGAAACAGGAAAAGAACATTATGTCTGATGCTGTTAAAAAAAGTCGAAAGCGTTCCAGATACTCAAATCCAGTTGAACTTGCAAACATCTCATACAGTGATATAAATCTTCCAGACATGCTTTATTCGGTTCTGATACGTAGCCCTGTCCAGTGCGGGAAAATACTTTCTGTAGACTTCTCTGAACCACTACCGGAAAACATTTTCTTTTTTACTGGAAAAGACATATCTCAAGAAAAAACAATTACCGTTAATAACATTAAAATTCCAATTTTTGCCGATGAAGAAGTTTCTTATTTAGGGCAACCTATCGGGATTCTTGTTGGTCCAGATGAAGAAGAACTTGTGAATATAAGTCAGGAAATTTGTATAGGCGCGGATTTTGATTTCCCGGAAGAATTTTCGGAAACATTTTCAGACAAGCAGATTCTTGCACATAAAACGATTACTTTCGGCGAACCGGATAAATATTTCATGGATTCACAAAATGCCGTTGAAAACACTTTTTTTTCAAAAATCAATTCCATAAACGAAGAAAGCAACGGTGTTATCGTTCATTATTCAAACAAAAAACTGAACATTTATACAAACACCAGATGGATAAGCTATATGCGCGAAACCCTTTCCAAAGTTAACGGTATAAATGAAAATGACATAATTATACGAAAGACAAACGTAGTAAAAAGCAATCTGAATGATATATGGATCAACACTCTGACAACTGCACAGGTTACTGTTGCAGCTCTTAAGTTAAAAAAACCGGTTAAACTAGTCTACACTCCTGATGAGCAGGAACAGTACATCCGACGTGAAAATCCCGCAATTATAAGAAACCGCACTGCAATCGACGAAAATAACAACATAACGGCGATGGATATTTCCATTCTTGTTGACGCAGGAGCATTCAATCCTTTTATTCAATACGTGCTCGAAAAATTCGTAATAACAGCAAGCGGAGTGTATCGCATTCCGAACATTAAAATCTCAGCGTTCGCACTCAGAACTAACTACACGCCTCTAAATCCATCATTTTCATGGGGAGATTCACAGGCTTTTTTCGCCGTAGAAAATCAAATAAACCGTATTATTTCGGAGTTTCAACGGGATTTTTTGGACTTTAGATATAAAAATTTACTGTCGGATGAAAAAAGCGACTTTTACATTTCTCACGAAAATATCAGCATAAAAAACGTAATTGATTCAATAATAAAAAAAAGTGATTTTTTACGCAGAAACACATCTTACAGCCTCATAAAAACTGATAATTCCGACATAAGCACGTATCACGCCCTTCGCGGAATTGGACTAGCCGCCGCTTACGAGGGTAATGGATTCCTTTTTCCTGATGTAATCCGAAGTAAGTATTCACTTGAACTCACGCTGGAAACAGACGGCACACTTACTGTTAAAAAATACATACCATCTAAAACACTGAAAAATATCTGGCTGAAAATCATAAAAGAAAACCTTGATCTTTCCGAAAACCAGGTCAAATTTGACATAGAAAGTTGTATTCAGGAAAGTGATGAACCAGATGTCCTTGAAAACAATATCAGCATATTGACACAGCTTTTGAAGAAATGCTGTACGACCCTGCAACATTCCAGATTCAGACAGGCTTTACCGATAACGGTCAAAAAAACATACAAGCTAATGCAAAAATCACTTTGGGACAATGAGAAATTTACAGGTCAACCTTTCCACTCAACCACTTGGGGGGCGGCGGCGGCGGAAATTGAAATCAGTCTTGTTACATACAAGGCAGAATTGAGAAATCTTTATGTCGTCCTTGACTGTGGAGAAGTTTTGGACGAAAAAAGTGCGGCAAATTCTCTCAAGGTTTCGATATGTCAGCTTATTTCTTCGTTTTCTGATATTATTTCATCAAATAATATCAATCCTGAAATTTATTTTCTGCCATCATCAGACAACCCAAAAGGAATCGGTGAAATAATCAATCACATTATACCAGCCGCAATCACATCCGCAATTTCACAAGCGGCTGGTAAACCGTTGACATCCATACCATTGGAACCGGACACCATTTTTAATATGGTAACAAATAAGAAGGAAGCAAAGCCGCAATGATACGATTTATACTCAACGGACAACAAATAGAAATCACAAGTTCACCAAACCAGCGGCTTATAAAAGTCCTCAGAAATAAACTAAATCTTTGCAAAACCAAATTTCGATGTGGAAACGGCAGATGTGGTTCATGTACAGTTTTGCTAAATCAAAAGCCAGTTCCAGCCTGCATTATTCCCATATACACGGTGCAGGACTGTGAAATTACAACGATGGAAGCGTTCGAAAAAACACCGGAATATGAAGATATAAAATCAGCCTTCGAATTTACAGGCGCTGAACCATGCGGATTTTGTGATTCCGACAAATACCTCGGAATAAGCACATTCATTGATACAAATGCTTATTATTTTTCCAGCCGTGAAGATTCAAAAAAACTTGTGCAAAAGCTTGAAGAGTTTTATGAATCCACATTCTGTAAGTGTATAGAAAAAAATACATTCTTAAAAAGTATTATCATTGCAGCAAAAAAAAGGCAGGAACGATTGCATGGGAAATAATCAATTCAAGGTTTATCATGCCAAAACCATTTCAGATATTCTCTATCACCTGCGGAACGTCAACAATGTTTCAATAACAGCTGGCTGTACGGGCATCATGTACAAGAAAAATCCGGAATTTTTGACATACCCCGATTCAATTCTAAATATCCGAAATGTGGAAGAACTTTCACAGATAAACAAAACGGAACGTTTTATAGAATTTGGTTCTTGTGTAACATTTTCCCAAATTCAGGGCATTGAGTCCAAGCACAGACTTTCAATACTTCAGGATGCAATCAGAGACATTGGAACTCCAAGTGTAAGAAATATAGCTACGCTCGGCGGGAATCTCTGCCTTCGCAATTACAAAATGACAGCATTTGCACCGCTTCTTGCACTTGATGCAAAACTGGAATTTCGAAATATAAATGACATACAGATAATCCCGATTAAGCATTTTCACGAAGTTCCGACGGGCAGTTTTCTTTCAAAAATCCGGATTCCTGTTGAAGACTGGGATGTTGCGATTTTCAGAAGACTTGGACCATTGTATGAAGTTAATGATTTTTCAGCAGGATATGTTTTCCTTGCAAATACACAGAAAGACATTTTATCTGATTTAAGGATAAGTTTCTGCTTCAAACATGCTTTTCGTTCAAAAGAACTTGAAAACCTGCTTATAGGCAATAAGCTTCCATTATCCGACAAAACCATACTGTCTTTCATCGAAAAAACTTCTACCAATTTTGATGAATATATGCAGAACAATAAAATTGAATGTAATACAATCCTTAAGGAACAGTTTATAAATCTTTTAGGAGCTTCGTTGGAAAAACTCACCTAGTTAATCAGCATTGCATCACCGTAAGAAAAAAAACGGTATTTTTCATTTATCGCCTGTTGATACGCAGTCAAAATATGTTCCTTGCCCGCAAAGGCTGATACCAGCATCAGCAGCGTTGATTCGGGGGTGTGAAAGTTTGTGAATAGAGCGTCAGCTACTTTAAACTGATAACCAGGATAAATAAAGATTGAAGTAGATTGATGCCCGGTTTGCAGTTTTCCGTCTTTCCAAGCTGATTCAAGAGTTCGCATAGAAGTAGTCCCGACTGCAAGCACAGGACGATGTTCCGCCTTAGCCTTTTCTATTACAGCAGCTGTTTCTGATGAAATATAAAAGAATTCTTCATGCATATGATGTTCTTCTACGTTTTCACTGCGAACAGGCAGAAAAGTACCAAGCCCCACATGCAGCGTGATATAAACTGTCTCAATGCCTTTTTGTTCTAATTTTTCCAGCATTTGTTCCGTAAAGTGGAGACCTGCTGTTGGAGCAGCAGCAGAACCGGTTTCTTTTGCATAAACAGTCTGATAACGTTCTGAGTCAGAATCGATATCTTTGCGTTTTATATATGGGGGCAACGGGATATGACCATTTTTTTCAAACCAGTTTTCATCAATAATTCTGTCAAATTCTAATGTTCGAAATTCGGAACCGGCATCTTCATTATTTTCAAGAATCGTCCCGATAGTTCCGTCAGAAAACTTGTATTGTTTTCCTGGTTTTTGCCGTCGCGCGTTTTTTGTCATTGCTTTCCAAACAGATTTAGCGTTATCCTGCTTTGGGAGCTCTTTCAAAAACAAAAACTCTGTTTCTTTTTTCGAGTGTATGGCAGAATCCGTCTTTGCAACAGGAAAAGCGTATACACGTGAGCGGCGCACTCTTGAATTATTAAAAACCATTACTGTTCCTGCAGGAATCAGATCCGGCAAATCATCCATAGAAAGAGATTCTGTTTTTCCGCTGATTTTATCAAGATGCATCAGCCTGTCATTTCCGCGCTCACCGCACGGATACTGGGCAACTAATTCTTCCGGTAAATCAAAATAAAAGTCTTTGGTTTTCATTCAAAGTTTTACCTTCCAATCCCAAATGTTTGTATGCTTTTTCGGTTACCATTCTACCCCGCGGAGTGCGCTGTAACAGTCCGCACTGAATAAGATACGGTTCATAATAATCTTCCAATGTATCCATTGATTCGCCGATGCTGATAGCAAGAGTTTCCGCACCTACAGGACCACCGCCGAAATTCTTTATTATTGAAAGCAAAATTTCCCTATCATAGAGTTCTAACCCCATTGAATCAATCTGGAGCTTATTCAAACCTGTTTTTACGGTGCTTAACCTTATAATACCGCTTTTATCTCCATAAATCTGTGCAAAATCTCTCATTCGACGCAAAACCCTGTTTGCCACACGCGGCGTTCCACGGGAACATTCCGCTATTAAAAGAGCTGCATCATCGTCAATCATTACGTTTAAAAGCTTTGCCGAACGTTTTATTATCTGCTTAAGCTCTTCTTTGTCGTAAAATGCAAACCGCTGAACAATACCAAATCGGCTTATCAAAGGGCTTGAAACCATTCCTGCTTTTGTCGTGGCACCAACCAGAGTAAATTTGGGTATAGGAATCCGCACGGTTCTTGCCGTAGGTCCCTGCCCTATAATCCAATCAAGTTCATAATCTTCCATGGCAATATATAGCATTTCTTCTATTGCCGGCTTAAGACGGTGAATTTCATCAATAAAAAAGACTGTTCTTTCAGTTATGGTTGAAAGGATTCCTGCCAAATCCTTAGGTTTTTCTAATGCAGGCGCAGAAGTTACTTTAAAATCGACACCAAGTTCCCTTGCAGTAATCTGAGCAAGCGTTGTTTTTCCAAGACCTGGAGGACCAATTAAAAAAAGATGATCAAGCGCCTCTCCGCGTTTTTTTGCAGCTTCAATGAACACAGAGAGATTTTCTTTTACAAGGGTTTGTCCCAAAAACTCATTGAGATTTTGAGGTCGCAAACCAGCTTCGTGCTCATCATCAACAGCTGGAATATCAGCTCGTACTAAAAATCTGTCATCGGAAAAAGCGTTATCCATCTTAATTTGCCAGCTCCACTATAGCCTGTCGGAAGATTCTGTCTTCCTGTTCTTTTTTTGTCAAACCGGCATCCATGTTTTGCGCAAGTTTTTCAACCAGCTCTTCGACAGCATGTTTTTCGTAGCCCATGTTAACAAGCGCAAGAACAACGTCCTGCCATGGCGAAATTGCCTTTTTATGAACAACTGCTACACTATCATCAGATAAAGAAAGCTTACCTTTTAAAGCAAGAAGCATTTTTTGAGCAGTTTTTTTTCCAACGCCTGGTATTTTTTCAAGCTGTGGTAAATCGCCGTCATCCAGTACAGCAGCAAGTTGTCTTGCATTCACGTTTGAGAGGATCTTTACAGCAGCTTTTGGCCCCACACCTTCAACTTTTATCAGATCAAGAAATACGGCCCTTTCATCCTCACTTGCAAAACCGAACAACTTCATTGCGTCTTCGTGGTGATAAGTCCAGGTAAAGACTCTAGCTGTTTCGCCCAAAGCCGGCAGCATATTTACAGAAGATTCCGGCATCTGTATACTCCATTCAATAAATCCGGTTTCGCGACCGCCCGTCTGAATAAGTACCTGTTGGGGAAATTTTCCGTTTATTACACCGCAAATACTGTTAAACATAATTTAATTATAGCTGATTAGTGAATGAAAGTCTATTGCAGAAGAATACTGCTTTGCTTGAAAATTTTCACATATCTTATTATGCTTTAGGATATGATAAAAATTCCAATTCCGCCGGTTCTTCATAAAATGCAGAACATATTTTCCTCTGAAGGTTATGAAGCCTATTTGGTCGGCGGAGCTGTACGCGATTTTATTATGTGCAAGAAAGCCGCTGACTTTGATGTTGCAACTAACGCGACACCGCAGCAAGTTCTAAGCCTTTTTCATCACGTAATTCCAACAGGCATAGAACATGGAACAGTTACTGTCATGCTGATGAACACACCAATAGAAGTAACCACCTATAGAACTGAAAACACATATACCGACGGGAGGCATCCTGATAAAATCGCTTATGCCGCAACCATAGAAGAAGATCTTTCTCGGCGAGACTTTACGATGAATGCTATTGCGGCGGATTTAAAAACAGGATTATTAACAGATCCGTTTAATGGGCAGAAAGACATAAAAGATAAAATCATAAGAACGGTTGGTAATCCAAAAGAAAGATTTTCTGAAGACGGACTGCGTCCTGTAAGAGCGGTACGTTTTGCTTCTCAGCTCAATTTTAATATTGAAATTAAAACATTTGAAGCAATCTCCATATCACTTGAAACAGTAAAAAAAGTTGCCATTGAACGTTTTCAGGAAGAATTCAAAAAAATAATGAAAAGTCCGTTGCCGTCAAAAGGTCTGTTTTTGCTGGAAAAAACAGGATTAATGGAAATATTTCTACCTGAACTGCTGTTTTGCAGAGGCTGTCTGCAAAAAGGCTTTCATTCCTATGATGTTCTGGATCATCTTTACTATACAGCAGACGGTGCTCCAGCTGATAATCTTGATGTAAGGCTCGCTGCGTTGTTCCACGACATAGGAAAACCGGCTGTCCGTGCTCAAAAACCGTCCGGCGAATACACATTCTATCAGCATGAAAAAAAATCAGCGGAAATATGCGAAACAATACTGAATCGGCTGCGCTTTCCCAAAAGTACAGTAACAACCGTTTCTCATCTTGTAAGACAGCATATGTTCTTCTACGAAGACAACTGGACGGATGCTGCTGTAAGACGTTTTCTTGTGAGAATCGGTTACAGGGAAAATCCGGCAGTACTGGACAATCTTTTTTTATTGCGTAGAGCCGATATTTACGGCATGAAGAGGCAGCTTCCACCGCCGGAACTACTCATCCCGTTCCAGAACAGGATAGAAAAGATTCTGCTCGCACAAAACGCCCTCAGTGTAAAAGACCTTGCTGTCAATGGTCAAATGCTTATAAAAAGCGGTATACCTGCTGGTAAACATATGGGAACTATTTTGAAAGAACTTTTGGAAACAGTTCTTGAAGATCCTTCAGCAAACACAAAAGAAAAACTTATACTTATAGCCGGTAACATTTATAAAAAGCTTTCCTCATATTAGAATAACACAATCTTTACTTTACAGTTGTATTTGTGTAAAATAAAATCATGACTATTGCACTTTTTTCTGACAGCTATTTACCTACAAAATCAGGCATTGTAACAGTTGTGGTACAGCTTCGAGAACAACTTATCGCATTAGGTCACAGAGTTATTCTTGTTACAGTTGAAACGACTGATGAATATGCTACCGATGATCCTGACATTTATCGCGTACATTCTGTACCTTTAGGTCTCGGAACAGATCAGTTTCTCGGGATTCCTGTCATGCATCCTCTTATAAATTATCTTAAATCCTGCAATATTGATATCATCCATTGTCATACCGAATTCGGCGTTGCAAAAGCAGGTCTTAGGGCAGCGCGCATTCTAAAAATTCCGGCAATATGTACAACTCATACGATGTGGACAGATTTTTACAAATATTACATACCTTTCGGCAAGTGGATTTCTCCAAATATTATCAACAGTATTCTTAACCGATTCTATGGTAAATTCAATTCATTAATCGGTGTTTCCACAAAAGCTCGCAATTATTTTAAACAGAAAAATATGCTGCCCAATACACCGTCGGTCATAATTCCGAATGCCATTGACCGATCACAATTCCAAAAAACTCATGTTTCTGAAGAACAAAAACACAAACTGCGAGAATCATACGGCATAAAAGATAACGAAGTTCTTGCCCTTTTTGTAGGGCGTATCGCCGAAGAAAAAAGAGTTTTTGAGCTTTTGGAAATCTGTAAAAACGTTATACAAAAAGACTCAACCTGCAAATTTATGTTTGTTGGAAGTGGTCCTGCCTGTGAAGAAATGAAAGAAAGAGCGAAACCTGAGATTGAATCTGGTAAAATAATTTTCACAGGTTTTGTTGAATGGGCAAAAGTACACGAATTTTATGAAAGCGGAGATCTTTTCATAACATCATCTCTTTCCGAGATGCACTCAATGACCATTCTTGAAGCACAGCTCTCTGCCCTGCCTATAGTAGTACGTCGTGATGAAAGCTACCTTGACTGTATTTTTGACGGAGAAAACGGCTTCCTGACCGATAGTGACGAAGAACTTGAAGAAAAGATTCTTGAACTGGTCAAGGATTCACAAAAACGTAAACAATTCGGAATACGAAGTCTTGAAATTGCAAGTAAATTCACGATAGAAACACATGTAGCCCGCACACTGCTCGTTTACAACGAGGTAATAAAAGCGTATCCAGGCAAAATCGATGATGTAATAGTTAATAAGCAGGTAGCGGAACTTTGAAAAACGAAGAACAAGTGCTTATTATTGATATGCTCAACAAGGCAGAATGTTTGTATACCGGAAAATCTCTACAAGAATGCGAGACCGACTATACATTCCCTGTACTTTCTGAAAAGCCGGCAACAACTGCAGAATCCCATGGTATTACACTTGCCGAAATAGCTGCAAAAATCAATAAGTGCAGCAGGTGTCAGCTTGCAAAAACACGCCATAACACTGTTCCCGGTGAAGGCGTTCAAAAACCTCTTGTTCTTGTAATCGGCGAAGGTCCCGGAGCAGATGAGGATGCACAAGGACGCCCTTTCGTTGGTAAAGCCGGTAAACTGCTTGATAAAATGCTTGCCTCGATTCAGCTTTCAAGAAACTGCAACTGCTTTATTGCGAACATCATAAAATGCCGTCCTCCAATGAACCGCGATCCTTTACCGGAAGAAGTTTCTGCATGCGCTAATTATCTTGAAATGCAGATACATGTACTAAAACCAGCTGCAATCCTGGCAGTAGGTCGCATTGCACTTCATGCACTTTTAAATACCACTACAGGCATTTCAAAAATCCATGGACAATTTTTTCAGTACAACAATATCCCGTTTATGGCAACTTATCATCCAAGCGCTCTCTTAAGAAACGAGGCCCTTAAACGTCCTGCATGGGAAGACTTAAAATTATTCAGAAACAAACTTTTGGAAATATCACCTGATTATCAGAACAGCTTTACGGAAAATCAGTAATGAACAAATTTATTGAAGTTGTTCTTAACATACCGGTTTTACAATCATTTACATATAAAGCACCTCCGAATTCTACCCCTAAACCGGGAAAACGCGCTGAAGTCTTTTTCGGTAATCGCAAAATGACAGCGTTTATTATAAACATTATGGATACTCTTCCACAGGATTTGCCAATTCCGGAAAATTCCGTAAAAACCGCTCTACGTATAATCGATGATGAATGTCTTTTTAATGACGAGCTTATCGGCATCTCACGCTGGCTTTCAAATTTTTACCTCTGCTCACAGGGAGAAGCTCTTTCTTCTATGTTACCGTCAGGTCGCCGTGAAGTTGAATTCGGTAGTCTTGCTTTTGAAGATGAAAACATAGAATTCCATCCGCATACACTTTCAGATGAACAAAAAGCAGCAGTAGAAAACATTACAAAAAATACGGATTCATTCGCTATGCATTATGTATTCGGTGCAACCGGAACAGGGAAAACGGAAGTCTTTCTTCAGACAGCTGAAAAAATTCTTTCGCATGGAAAAGGAGTCATATATCTTGTTCCCGAAATTGCCCTTACACATCAGGTTATAGAAGCTGTTACACACAGATTCGGAAAGATTGCGGCAGTCCTTCATTCGGGGCTTACTCCAAGCCAAAAACTGTTTGAATGGAAAAGAATCCTTCACAGGGAAGCTAGAGTTGTAATCGGAGCAAGAAGTGCCGTTTTTGCGCCTGTTCCCGACCTTGGACTTATTATCATTGACGAAGAACATGACGGTTCATATAAATCGGGTACAACACCACGCTACAATGGCAGGCAGGTAGCGGTAAAACGATGCAGCGATTTGCATATTCCGCTTATAATGGGAAGTGCAACCCCGTCTGCTGAAACCTGGTATCTTATGCAAACAGGTGTAATTTCAAAGCATGTTCTTTCAAA
>DBWK01000011.1:10838-26215 GCA_002308875.1 Treponema sp. UBA1240 | reverse complement strand
CAGGACGGTTGTATTTCCGCAGAACTTGCAGATGAAATCTTAACGGCAAAAAAAGAAAACCGGCAGACAATCCTATTTTTGAACAAGCGCGGTTTTACACATTTTTTTAAATGCAACACATGCGGATATGAACTAAAATGCAAAAACTGTTCTGTTTCCATGACATTTCATAAAAAAGAAAACAAATTCCGTTGCCATTACTGTGGCTGGACCACAAATCCTCCTGCAGCATGTCCGGAATGCGGCTCGATTGACATATCATATTCCGGCTTCGGTACTGAATTCATTGAACAGGAAATCGCCGTAAAATTTCCCGAGTTACAACTTATCCGTCTGGATACAGATTCATTGTTGAACAAAAACGAGTTAAAAGAAAAACTGTCGAATTTTAGAAACAAAAAGGCAGACATACTGCTCGGCACACAAATGGTCGCAAAAGGGCTGAATTTTCCGGGCGTAAAGCTTGTAGGTATAATAAATGCGGACACCGGTCTTAATATGCCGGATTTTCGTGCGTCAGAACGAACCCATGCTCTTATAGTACAGGTTGCAGGACGTGCAGGAAGATTTTTCCCCGACGGTAAAGTAATCGTGCAAACATGGAATCCTCAAAGACCAGCTATTCACTTTGCATGTACAGGACAATGTGAAAGTTTTTACGAACAGGAAATCCAAATGAGAAAAGTCCTTAACTTTCCGCCGTTTTCAAGAATGATAAGGTTGGTTTTCCGTTCAAAAAATCCTAAAGATGCGGAAAATGCTGCCATAAGCGCATGCAAAATTCTTAAATCTGCCAGTTCTTCAATCCGCATACTTGGACCAGCGGAATGCGCAATCTTTCAGCTTTCGGGTAACTATAGATTTCAGCTTCTTTTACAAGATGAAAAAATAGGTCCCATACAAAACTTTTGTAGATATTTTCTTGCCAATTACAAACCTCTGCGCAATGTTTATCTTGAAATAGACGTTGACCCGGTTGCCCTTTTATAAATGCTGGATATATAATTACACAACTATATTTTATCAGAGGTATTTCCAATTATGAAACGAAGAAGCGGAATCTTGCTGCATCCTACATCTCTACCGGGCAAAGGCGGAATCGGAACAATCGGAGAAAATGCATATAAATTTATTGATTGGCTCAAATCGGCCGGACAAACTCTTTGGCAGATTTTACCGCTAACCCCTACAGGATACGGAGATTCACCCTACTCTTCTTTTTCTACGTTTGCAGGCAATCCGCTTCTCATTGATCTTGATATGCTTGTAAAAGACGGTTTTCTGGATAAAAAGCAAAGTATTCCACCGGAATATGTTCAAAACACAAACAGAGTTGACTTTGGAGCCGTAGTTTACTGGAAAATTCCGCTATTAAAAACAGCTACAAAACAGTTTAAAGAACATGCAAAGCCAGAACTCCTTGAAGAATATACAAAGTTTAAAACAGCTAACAAAGACTGGCTTTATAACTATGCAAGCTTTATGAGTATAAAAGAATTTTATGATGAAAAAGCACGAAACGAAAAAGTCTGTAGTTCCATATGGAACGAATACTGGCCAACGGAGCTTGCACTTTTTAATGAAGAAGCTGTATCACAATGGAACAGAACGCATAAGATAGAAGTTGAAAGCCACTGCATAATCCAGTTTTTCTTTTACAGGCAGTGGTCTGCACTTAAAGAATATGCGCATAAAAACGGTATCAGTATAATCGGTGACATCCCTATTTTTGTTGCAATGGATTCTGCAGATGCATGGTCAAACCAGCATTTATTCCAGTTGGATAAAAACGGAAAACCTAAAGCCGTTGCAGGTGTTCCGCCTGATTACTTCAGCGCTACAGGACAGCTTTGGGGAAATCCGCTTTATGACTGGGATGCCATGCAAAAAAAACACTTTTCATGGTGGCTCAGACGCATAAAAAAGGTTAATGAGCTTGTAGACTTTATTCGCATAGATCATTTCAGAGGTTTTGACGCATACTGGCGCGTTCCTGCCGGAGAAAAAACTGCTGTTAACGGAGAATGGATAAAAACGCCGGGCAAAGAGTTGTTTCAGACTATACAGAAAAAGCTTGGAAACATACCTATCATAGCCGAAGACCTTGGTGTTATTACTGAAGATGTTACAAAACTTCGTGAAGAGTTTGGACTGCCAGGCATGAAAGTCCTACAGTTTGCATTCAGCAATGATGAAGTTGTACAAAACGGATTTATAAACCCGTTTATGCCGCACATGTACAGCAAAAACTGCGTTGTATACACAGGAACCCACGACAATTCAACAACAATGGGTTATCTTTCTTCTCTGCCGGAAGCTGACTTGAAAGTTGTGTGCAAATATCTTGGTTTTGATTTTAAAAACTCACAGAAATTGATTAAAAACGGCACTTTGTGCCGCTCTTTTATAAAACAGGCTTTGTCATCAGTTGCAGATTTTGCAGTAATTCCTATGCAGGATATATTGGAACTTGGTGATGAGGCTCGTATGAATATGCCTTCCACTGCAGGCGGTCATAACTGGCAATGGCGGCTGACACAAGGTCAGCTGACTGCCAAAAAGGCTGTGGAACTAAAAGAATTGAGCTACACATACGGAAGAAATTCTGCGGAATAAGATTCTATTCCGTTTTTGATTCGGTTATATTCTCCCAGATTCGTCTGTAATAATCCCTTTCCAGAATCAGTTCCGAATATTTTATTTTCTGTGCGAGCTGTTTTTTTACAGTGGAAATATCTTCCTTCGTTATTTCAGCATTATCCTGCGGAACTGCAAAATCACGGTCGCCACGATATTTTAACTTGTCAGTAACAACATTTATGCATTTAAAGACAACAAACGGATCCGCATCCGAAAAAACATCGTGACCTATAAACAGTCTGCTGTCATAAGGCAGACCGAATAAATTGGAAAGAGTCGGTAATATATCAAGATTAGAGCAGATTTTGCTTACCTCAACAGGTTTTTGACCTGGATTGTAGATAATCATATTATTTTCGTACAAACCGAACGTGGAATCAAAATGTTTGCCAGCCAAAAGGCGCATTTGTTCAATCGTAAGACCGTATGGATAGTGATCCGCAGCAAGTACAATAACTGTATCTTCAGCTATTCCACGTTTTTCAAGTTCTTCAAGGATATACCCCAGCGCGTTGTCAAGGTCGATTGTACAGGCAAAATACGCTTTTATAGCCTCGTCATAATCAAGATGTTCAACTTCTTCCCTGTGTTTTATAGCGATTGCATTTGCCCAAAAATCATACGGAAGATGACCGCTTATCGTCATATAATACGCGTGGAATTTTGGCTCATCAATATATTCCGGCAACGTAATCTTCATCATTTCATGGTCAGAATCCGGCCATGATTCAATCGTTCTGTATCCGTCACCCATTGAAGAAAAATCATATCCCATGTTTGGATGTGATATATTTCTGTCGTAATAAGAACCGAGATAATTGTGATAGGCTTTTGTCGTGTAACCCAAACGTCGGAACTGGTTTCCGAGCGTAAACGGCAGAAAGTTTTTGGCAGAATCACGAAAGCTGTAAGTTCCTGATTTTGGTAGAAGACTCAGACAATTAACATATTCTCCGTCTGTCGTAGAAACTTCCCAATACGGTGTATAAAAGTTTGTAAACTTAAAACCCTCATTCATCATCTTATACAATACCGGTGTTATATCTTCGCGAACTACAGCAGACCAAAAGCTTTCCGCAGTTATGAATATTAGGTTTTTGCCTTTGAAAATCCCTGTGTATTCGTTTTCATAATCAGGTTTTAGAGACGAAAAATATCTGTCCATATCATGAATTTGTTCATCGCAGTCGTCATTCAACAATTTTTTAAAATCAATAGGCAGAATTTGGGCTTTTTTTTCAGACACAGTATCCGGCATCGTTTCAGCACTGGCTGTCTTTTCTTTTGTATTAACCGGTAACATATCTTCCGTACCATCAACTATCGTATTATCTATTGCAAAAACAGCAGCAATTTTTCGCAATACTATCGCGGAAATAAAATCATTCCCGAATAACATCCTTTTTGATTCAAGAGTCAACGAATTTCTTCCGCCAATAATTGAAACGGTAGTAGCAACAGGATGCTTTTCCGTATAAATAGAAAAAGGCGAATTTGGTACGTCAGTTTTAAATGGGAAAAAGGTCAGTAAAAAAGACAACTGTACCGCAATAAACAGCGAACTTAAAAGAAAAAAAACGGATTTATTTTTTTGGAGCCGACAGTTTTGTATTGTTTTAGGGAAAATAGTACTCAGAAGAATTAGAACTAACAGTAAAAGAAGGTAAATAGAATTTGATTTTACAGTTCCAGTAACAATCTGAGGAAAATTTGTAAGCGCACCGGTACCTTCCAGAATAACACTTAATGTAGCATAAG
The DNA here is from genome assembly GCA_002308875.1 of Treponema sp. UBA1240. Taxonomy (GTDB): domain Bacteria; phylum Spirochaetota; class Spirochaetia; order Treponematales; family Treponemataceae; genus UBA1240. The sequence goes on along the minus strand of DBWK01000011.1, from coordinate 21,817 downwards.
TTGAAAAAACACCGTAAAAACAGATTTGTACTGCATAAAACAGGCCTGTAAAAAGTGTTATCAAGGCGGATGCAACATATATCAATTGCTTATCAAGAATTGAAATCAGCAGCGCTGTTAAAAAAGAATATGTAAAAACAGATGAGAACAAATAAAACGAGATTTCTACAGATTCTTTTTCTGTCGCAAACCTAAGAATCAGTTCAAAACACAGAAAAACAACAGAATAATACAGCCACAAAAAGCAGATTCTTTTTATGGAACTACATATATCGTCATTAGATTCCATAAAGAACTTGATCGGCAAAAGCGGCAGCAAGCTTTTTTCTTGCTGAATTTGTCGCCGCCCATTCTGATTTTTCCTTTATTTCTATTGTCTGTTCAGAGACAAGCATTTCTTTGTCTTCAAGCACATTGCGTACTTTCATGCTTCCTTTCAGCGCCACAATAAAGCCGTCTTCAACTTTTTCAACCTTTTCATACTTGACAGTTCCATAAATGAGATAAGTTACATTCTTTCCGAACAGGGATGAAGCTTCTTTTTGGACGGCTTCATCATTACCCGCAACAATCTGTGATGTAAAATCACAATTTCCAATGCGAGTAAAGCCTTTATTTATTAATGCTGTTAAAACAAGAGATGAAGTTTCAGAATTGGTAGTTATAGGATTTCCGCCTTTTGTAAAATCAACGAAAGCAATTGATCCCCCAGAAGCTTTCATATTTGTGGCTACACGGCAAGGAAGTTCTATTTTTGGCAGGTTATCAAAACCGTCAAATGCCAAAGAAAATGTTATTGTCTTGTTATACGAAACAGAAGATACAGGACATTCAAAACTGATCAACCCTTCTTCATCAGTCTGGGCAAGTTTTTCATAATACAAAAGCTCTCCTTCTTCCGAAACTTTTGGGAATGTTATCATTACGGGAATTTTAACTGCAGAATGGTCTTCTGAATTAAGACGAACAACGAACGGTGAAGAAAAAGCCTTGTTCTTTACCGCCGCATTTGGAGCCTTAACTTTTTCAAACTTAAAAGAATTCAAATAACTGTCAATTTTATGCTTCATTTCAAAAACAATCGCTTCGGATTCAGGAGGAACAACATTAACTGAGCTTAATTCTTCACATGCAGTTTTATAAATTTCACAGGCTTTTTCAAACTTATCTTCAGACAAAAATCCTGTAAAATCCTTATTATAACTTTCAATTTTTTTGTTTATCAAATCACTTGGATTGGATTCTTTTATCTCCACCTTTTGTTGTTGATTTGAAACATTCGTATTATCCGCGTTACCCGAAGCAAACACCCTTACCAAAAAAAACAGATATAAAAAAACAACAACTCCAAACGTTTTTTTCAAAATTAAACCTCTTTTACAAACAACAACTCAATCTATATAATTTTATCAGAAAGATTTTTATTTAGCAAGCTATGAATAATACATCGGAAGATAATACTTATCTATTATAGTTTCCCACGAATACTCACTACGCACATATTTTGCGGCATAACATGCAATTTTTTTAAGTTCGGCGGGGTTCTTCTGCTTTTTTGTTGCAAGCTCTTGCATTTTGTTAGAAAGAACTTCAGGCGTATTAGGTGTATATAAAAATCCTGTTTTTCCGTCAATTATTTTTTTTAAACCGCCTGTTGCATGGGCCAAGGGAATCGTGCCAAATATCTGTCCTATAAAATCTTCCAGTCCGCACGGTTCAAAAAAACTCGGAAGAACAATATAGTCTGCGGATGCAACACACAGACGCACAAAGGCCCTGTCATAACCTCGAATGTATATGTACCTGCCCGGATATTTTTCAGCCAGTGTTATATGCGAATTTTCAAGTACACGGTCACCCTGTCCCATTATTAAAAAGCAACACTCAGGATTTTTGTCCATAAGCATTTCCGCAGCATCAGCAAGAACTTCAAGACCTTTCTGATGAACAATTCTTCCGTGGTATGAAAAATACACATTGTGCGGTTTATCTTCAATAGAGCCGAAGCATTCAAGACCTGGAACGTTAAAATCACCTTTTTTTGAAATTTTCAGGAAAAATTTTCTACACAGTGTTTTGCCCTTAAACTTTCCACCGGCAGGATCAAATACATAAGGCAGTAGTGAAACTGTTTTTTCAGTGGGTGTGTATCGTGAAAAATCAATTCCGTTTGTAATTCCGTCTATATGTATTCTTTTGTTTGAAAAAGCCGCTGAAAGCCCGGCTGTATCGGGGTTTGCCGGATTAGTAAGTTCTTCCGCATACCAGGGCGAAACAGTAAAAAGCTTTGCGAAAGAGGCACCGACTAAAAACGGTTCAACCTGTCCGTTTAGCAATCCTGTCTGCAACAAAGGTAAAGGTAAACCTGTATAGGCATAAGCCTCGTCAATGGAATTAAAATGCTGGTGATATCCAGGGCCCGCATTGTGGATTGTTATAAAAAATTTGGTTTTTGCAAACAAGGCGGAATGTGCAGGCGATGCTTTTGCAAAAGCGGGAAGAATCGCTGTATGTGCGTCCTGGCATTGAACAATGTCAGGACGTTCACCTGAAAGCTGCGAAAAAGCAACAACCGCTTTTTGAAACAGAACATTCATAATGTTCGCGTCTTTGTGCCCTTGTCCACATATACAAGTGGAATCTTTTCTTTCTTCTTCCGCTGTATAAACATAAACTGCTTTTTTTTCGGTAAAAATCATGTTCATTACGAACACTATGCGCACGCCGTTTATTTCTGCCTGAGAAAATGCGATTTTATATTCTGTTCCATTGCAGTTTATCCGTGCAATAGAGCTTGAAAGTTTTTCTATTTTTGAAAGCTTTCGGATACTGGTACAACCGTAAAATGGAATAAAAACAGTAACTCTCATACCTGCTTTTACAAGATTTTCAGCCAGGGAACACGACACATTCTTTACGCCTCCGGCTTCCGCTATTCCAGCGTATTCTCGTGTTATTTCCCATATTGAAAGCTTTCCGTTCAAATTAAACTCCACCCGACAAAAAATCTATTCCACTTGAAAAGAACAGAAAGACTAATGAAACAATAATGTTAAAAACACTTATCAATATGTTTCGTATATAATTTACTGTCTTTTGATACATAGAAAAAAATATTCCCATAAAAACCAGCATAATAGCAAGTACCAAAAGGCAAATGGAAAAAACACTCATTGTCCTCAGAATAAACAGCTGCGAAAAATCAAGAAAATTCTGATAATTTCCTATTGTATACAAAGCAAGTAAAATAAGCAGCATAAGGAAAAAGAAAATGCTTATTCTGTACAGTATTCTATACAAAACGCTTTTTTCGGATAATTTGTCCATAAAAATATTGCAGTTTTCTCCTGAGTAAGAGTATACTTTACACAATAATAAAAGTCTATCGGTATAAGATCTGACAGGAGAAATATGAAAAAAGCCATTATATCAATATTTATTCTGCTTATTGCGGCGGGTACAGTTTTTGTTTTCGGTTGGGTTCAAATTTTTGTACCTATAGGTAAATATGGCGTACTTGTTTCAAAAACAAGCGGCATAGATCCGGTACCTATTACAAACGGAGTATTCAGATGGCAATGGGAAACCCTCATTCCTACAAATTCTGAACTTTATATTTTTACGATAAAGCCCGAAACATACACCACAAATATATCGGGTGAACTTCCCTATTCTTCCGAATACAATAGTATTTTTTCAACAAACTACGATTTTTCATATAACTATGATCTTACACTATCTCTTTCAGTAAAACAGGATTATTTGCCGCAGCTTGTAAAGGACTATGCGGTTCATAATGATGAAGATCTTGAAAAACTATTATCAGGACAAGTTCAGAATATATGCGGAGACATTGTACAGTTTTTGATAACCTCTGAAGAAACTGAAAATATATCAATACAAACATCTTTGGATATACCAAAAATCATGGACGGCACCGATGCCGTCAGAAAGTATCCGTTTATCTCTTTCAATTTGATAGAAGTAAAGACTACCAAATCTCCGGATTTGTTTCTGTATAAATCTGCAAGGAACAGCTATACCGAATACCAGTCACAAACACAAAAACAGTTTATCGATACAGCCGTTCAAGAAACGCAGGTAAGTTCAGAGGATTATTTTCTTTTTGAACGTTATCGCAATCTTGGTAAACTTCTTACGGAATACCCTGTTTTAATAGACTATTTCGCCGTTCAACAAAATGATTTGATTGAATCATTCGAAAAGCTGAAAACCGTAAGAACCACGAATTCAAAAGTCGAATAAGCATCATGAAAAAAAGCACTAAAACTTCCGGTGTTTTGTTTTCGCTGGGAATATGTCTTTTTGTAAGTTTTTTCTGTGCATGGCTAAAAGCTTCAACAGGTTTTAACGGCTTTTTAAAGTGGACCCCGAATGCTGACAAGGCATTTGAATACTTTCTTATTTCAGCATGGCTTCCGTTTGTTCTATATCTTCTTTACACAGCCTTCTCAAAGAAAAAACAGGCTTTGTTTTTTAAATTTCTATCTTTGCTTCTAAGTGGCATTTATATAGTCATCTGCGTAACAGCGTTCTTTTTTCTTTCAATAACCGGTACTATTGTTTCATTTGATCCAAGTACCGTAAATATACTGCCGTCGGGGGAATCTCTGCCCGACCGTTCAAAAACAGTATCAGATACAGAGCCGCTTTTACGGCTTGGATTTTCAGGCGACCCACACTGGGGAAGCAATGAAGCACAGTCAGAAATAAGAACAGAACTACTTCAAAACATCGGTGCACAGCATTATGACGCATTTTTTATTCTTGGTGACATTGCAGACTTTGGAACAAAAGACGAATACTACGAAAATGCACTGGCGGACATTGCAAAAAATATGCCTTCCACCCCGATTCGATTTGTAATGGGAAGTTCCGATGCAAAATTTAACACAAAACGACAATTTTCCAAGGCTTTTTTACAAAACGACAAAAATCTGTATTCGCATATTTATGCGGGACATGTTCACATACTTATACTGAATCTGCTTTGGGACGCAGAAGATTTTAACACAAAACAAAAAAAATGGTTTTTAAAAGAAATTTCGCTTATACCTGAAAGCGATACTGTTATTGTTGTTTCGCACTGTCAGATTGTTGCCTCGGGATATTACACCAAAAGCGGCCGTTTGTTTGGCGAAAGCCACGATTTGATTGGCAGACTCAGCCCATACCTTGAAAAATACAAGGCTGACCTTGTCATAAGCGGACACTGCCATTTTATGGAATACTTGGAAAAAAACGATATATCCTATGCTGTGGCAGGAACAATGGGTGGAAAACTGGACTCAACACTGGATTATATTTCGCCATGGTCAAAATGGCTCTCAAACTCGGATTACGGATGGCTTGAAGTAGAAGTCTACAGAACATTTTTTACATTTACATTTTATGGTTATGACGGCACAGTTCTTGCGAGCGCTTCAAGAGATACTGTTACGGATTAAGCAGTTTTTTTCACATACCTTATTCCTCAAAAGGCAGCTGCAACTCTATACAGGTTCCATCACCAGGTTTGGATGTTAGTTTATAATCTGCACCTATCTGATGGGCACGGTATTCCATTGAACGTAATCCCAGTCCTGCATTTTTCTTAACGCTGGTATCGTTTTTTTCTGAAAGATTTATTCCTATACCATTGTCCTTTATTACAAAATTAATTGTTTTGTTTATTTTATAAACATCCAAAGTTATTATTGTTGCTTTTGAATGTTTCATTATATTCTGCATAGCTTCCTGCATAATACGGTAAATATTCATTTTTTGTGTGATATTAAATGCAACGGCAGAATTTAATTTCCAGTTATAAACGCAGATACATTTTGTCTGATTTTCTATACCAACACACAGACTTTCCAAAGCTTCCCGCAATCCAAGCGAATCAAGCTCGAGAGGAAAAAAGTTATGCGCATATGCACGTGTTCTTGTAAGCGTATCTTCAATCATTCCGGTAAGTTCAACTACAGATTCATTTTTTATCTGACTTAAATGCTGCAAACTTTTACAATACATGGATATACCGGCAAGCCGCTGACAAATGTCATCGTGCAGATCCATTGAAAATCGTAAACGTTCAAGTTCACTTATTTTAAGAACTTCTGCTTCAACAGCAATTCTTTTTTTGGCTTCCTCTTTTAATTTTTTGTTTGAATCCTGCAAATCCTTTGTTCTTAATTTAACCTGATTTTCAAGTTCAAGTGCACGCGTTTTTTCCGAATTCAGCATTTCGATGCGCAGAATTGTATTTTCTAAAAATGAACATGCACTGCAAATATGCGGTTGAAGGTTGTCAGGCGCTGTGTAAATAACAAAACCGGTCATATTTTCAAGCTTTCCGAGTCGCATTATGCACATTACTTTTTTGTTACACTCTTCCCTAAAATACTTGTTAAGGTTTACTTTTATGCCTGTACCACATTCATAATCCCTGTAATTCTTTCTGCAATAAATCATTCCGGCGTAACCTGAAGAAATTTTTTGACTTACAAGCTGATTTTTGTTTCCTGTAGAAAACAGCATAAGACTGAAATCTTCCAAATAAAGTCTGTCAACAAAGTTTTTTATGCACAACTGGAACGTTTTTAAATCATCCGCAACGGCAAGTTCTTCCGCAAACGATTTTACAGTGTTTAGCATTTCTTCTGATTTCATCTTTTGAATATAAAGCTCATGATATTCCCTGTACTTAACGACTGCATCCTTATCTTCCGGCTCTTTTACGTCACAGCCGCAGGAATTTCGGATTTTCAGTTTTGTGTCTATATAAACACTTTGTTCAGTTTTTTCACCGTTAATAAGCTTATACAGAAGATTCACACCTTTTTCGCCCATAGGTTCAAGCTTTTGAGCAATAGTTGTCAACGGTGGAATTGAAAGTGATGCAGGCGGAATATCATCAAAACCGGTAACAGCACATTTTTCCCACGGAGTTCCTGCAACAGAATGCTGATAACGCATAACTCCGAACGCAGTATTATCATTTGCACATATAATAACATCAGGAATTTGCGAATGCGTTTCCGCATATTGCTTCATTAAATCATTCGCGGTCTGCTCAAACCAGTCTCCGCGTATTATTTCAAGTGAAGCATCAGGTACATTCTTTATACTGCTTTTTACGACAAGTTCACGGATTCTGTTATCATTATGTTTTTCAGGACCACTCACAAACAAAAATCTACGGTATTTGTGTTCATTCAAAAGATGATTCATGAGTTTTTCCATTGAATCTTTTGTGCTTATAAGAACCGAAGGGATGCCCGGAACACGGTATCCTATTGAAACGCAGGGCAGATCCTTTTCATTGCGACGAAAGTTTTCCTTGTCAAAATCTATTTCCGAAATACTTGCAATCGCGGCAGACATAAACAATATACCATCAGCAGGAATACTATTTAAAAGCCTCATATCATCTTTCTGAATAATCTGATGAATATCCAAAGACTGTCCCTGAATACAGAGAATCTGTATGTGCAGTTTATCTGCAATTTTTGCTGCACCCTGATAAACACTCATCTGATACTGGTTTGCAATATCAGTCAGATAAAAAACTATCCGCATATTTTTTCCTTAATGATACAAACTCCACAAACAGTGTATCACAACTTTGCATTTTATAGAAATTAGATATGTGCAAAATTCAGATTATGTAGTATTATATTGATTATGAAAAAATCAACTGTATTATTGGTAGAAGATCATCCTATTTTCAGCAAAGGTCTAGCCCAATTAATTGATGCACAGGCGGATTTTACCGTTGTCGGCGAGGCACGTAACGGTTCAGAAGCTCTTGCTATGCTGGTTGAAAAAAAACCTGATCTTGCAATTGTTGATTTGAATCTCGGTGACGAAGACGGTCTTGAAATCATTCATTCAATGAAAATACGTTTCCCCAAACTGGCAATACTTGTTCTTTCCATGTATGATGAGCATTATTATGCTGAAAGAGCATTAAAAGCAGGTGCCGGTGGATATGTAATGAAAGACGAAGCTACCAACAAAGTTATAGACGCAATAAAAACTGTTATTTCAGGCAAAATATGGCTCAGTGAATCCGAAAAAGAACACCTTCTTAATCATAATGACGGAAAGATTAATCTGGCTCCGAATACGGAAGGTAATTGTAAGGATTTGATAAACGAACTTTCAAACCGGCAGCTTCAGGTTTTCTCAATGATTGGTAAGGGATTCGGTACAATAGAAATTGCTTCAAAGCTGAATTTGAGCACAAAAACAATCGATGCCCACAAGGAACATATAAAGCAGAAACTTCACTGCAACAGCTCGCAGGAACTGCGTCAGCTGGCAATCGAATGGAACACCCACTAGCTACTTTTTGCGAAAAAGCTTTTTAAACTTCTTAAACCAGATTAGCCGTAACTTTTCCGCTACAGAATACGGAATATAAAGCGGTGACATTGGAACATCCACACTACCAACCCTGTGTACTATTGCACCGCCAAAACCTGTTTTGAATCTGTACAAACCGTGCATAGGATGAGATTCATCATCTGTCGGAGGAATCCCGTAAAAATCATATTCACAGCAACCGTGTTTCTTAGCATCGCATATTGCAGTCCATTGTAATAGATACGCCGGCATAAGATTGCGTTTTTCGTTGGAAGATGCACCGTAAAGATAAACCGCCTGTTTTGGGGTAAAAAGCGTTATGATGGCTGCAAGCGGAGTTTCCTCGTGTTCTGCAAGATAAAGTGAAATAACCGGAGAATCAGGATTTTCATCAGCACATTTAAATAAATCAAGATAATAATTCTTTGAATGTAGTGCTATGCCGTCACGTTCTGAAGTTGTTTTGTATAAGTCATAAAAAATGTCTATGCTTTTTTCAAAATCAGAATCCGTAACTTTAACAGTTTTTATTTGAACATTTTTTTTCTCAGCAAGATGGATATTATACCGCCATTTACTCTTCATTTCCGAAAGAATTTCATCTTCTGTCCGTGTTAAATCCAAAATAACGGTATCCGGTGGTTGTATGTCAGAAACGGGTTTATTAAGTTTTGAGTATTTGGAAATAACTTTCTTAAAGTCATCCTGCGTAAAATTATCCGAAAATGATACAGGCGGGTCAAAACGAATAAAGATAGTTCTTGCCGGTAACAAAGATTTTATCTGTTCTGTTATCTTAATCAGAGATTCAAAGTATTCGTTTATATTATTGTTATCACCACAAACCGGAGCCAAAGGAATATACGCCAACGAAAAAAAACGTGCAAAAGTTCTTACCAGAACAAAAATTTCCTCTTTATCGGTATCCAAAACCTTAAATCGAAAATATTTCCAGCCGTGTCTGGATTTGAACTCTGCCCAAAAAGGAGTTTGCAGGAACGAACCTTGCATCAGTGAATTTCTCCGTTAACAGCCTTCAAAGTCTTTATTTCTTTTCCGTCAGCCAAAAGCTTTTTGCCCGCAATCTGAACAAATCCGTCTTTTGCTTCAATCTGAACGGCAAAAAACTCATCTATGCTGATTTCGGACTTTTTGGCAGCCTTAGGGTCTGCACCTTCAAGCACAACTTTTGTTCCTGGAGCCGCCCATCCTGCATCAAGAACTTCAACACATTCTTTATCACCGTCTTTGTAATCACCCGCTAAAAGCATACCGCGGCTTTCTATACCGCGCATAAGTCTCGGAGCAAGGTTTGCGGCGATGATTACGTTTTTTCCCAAAAGTTCATCTTCACGCAGATATTTTCTCAATCCCGACTGGATTGTTCTCGATGTTCCGCTTCCGTCGTCAAGTGTTTCAATATAAAGTTTGTCACCGTCAGGGTTCGGCTTGATATCCGTTATTTTTGCAACAGTCAGCTCAATATTCGCATTAAAGAACGCTTCCTGCTGTTCAAGCGGCAGAGCAACCGGTTCTTCCTTTTTCTTTTCTGCTTTTTTGGCTGCTTTTTCCGTTTGTTTCGCCTGCTTACCGCTGAATTTTTCGCGGAATGCGAGCATTGTTTTTTGGTCAAGAGGTTTAAAGTAAACTTCGGTGGCGCCTACCTTATCGAGACCGGTTGTTTCACCGAGATTTGCCCATGTATAACCCGGCTTTGTTTCAGAGCCAACCTTGCTTTCCTGAATTGACTTGCCAAAGTAAGACATTATAACCTGAGTGTACTGCGGCATAAAAGGATTTGCCATAATCATCAAATCCTTTATTACATAGCAAAGGTTATGAATCAAGCTTTCCGCAACAGCGGGATTTTCGTTTCTCGCTTTCCAAGGTTCAGTATCCTGAAACTTTTTATTACACAAGTCAGAAATTTCAAAAATTGTATGGAATGCGTCCTTAAGCTCCGCCCATTCAAGGTAGTCAGTTGCTTTCTTTTCAAGTTCACGCACTTTTGCCCAGAGTTCTTCATCAACAGGCGCGTCAGGTATCACACCGTTATAGTATTTGTTTACAAACAAAAGCGTGCGGTTTACAAGGTTGCCAAGGTTGCCGATAAGCTCACCGTTGAGTTTTTCCATAAAGTCTTTCCATGTAAACTGGTAATCCTGTCTTTCCGGACGGTTGTAGAAAATATAAAAGCGCCATGCGTCCGCAGGAATTCCGCTTTCAATGGCATCGCTTCCAAAAACTCCGATTCCACGACTCTTTGAGAATTTGCCGTCTTCATAATTCAAAAATTCCGTACTGGACATATGATAAAGCTTTGTCCAATTATGAGGACTTCCAAGCAGCGTACAAGGGAAAACTACTGTATGGAACGGTATGTTGTCTTTTCCGATAAACTGGAAAAGCTTTACTTCGTCTTTGCCTTTGGCTTCTTCACTCTCTTCAGGACACCACCAGCTTTTCCAGTCGAAACTACCACGACCGGATTTTTCAAGTTCATCAGCAAGCTGTTTTGTGATTGAAAGATAACCGATTGGAGCGTTGAACCAAACATAAAAAACTTTATTCTCGTATCCGGCTTTTGGAACAGGAATTCCCCATTTTAA
>DBWK01000011.1:1044-10780 GCA_002308875.1 Treponema sp. UBA1240 | reverse complement strand
GCCCACTTACCTTCTTTGCTTGTTTTTTCCATCCAATCATTAAGCTTTCCACTTAAAGCCGGAAGGTCGATGTAAAGGTGCTTTGTTTCCTTTACTTCCGGTGTTGAACCACATGTGTGGCATTTAGGATCTTTCAGCTCAATCGGGTCTAGCAAAGAACCGCATTCATCGCACTGGTCACCGCGCGCCTTTGTAGAACCGCACTTTGGACATGTTCCGTCTACATAGCGGTCTGCCAAAAACATATTGCATTTTGGACAGAAAAGTTGTTTGTTAGTGTGTTCGTGAACGAGTCCCGCCTTGTCCAAATCCGTAAAAAGGCTTTGTGTAATTTCAGTACACTGAGGATTTGAGGTTCTGCCGAATTTATCAAAGTTGATGTTAAACCATTTGTAGATTTTTGTATGTTCCTGATAATAGTGATTACAAAGGGAACGCGGATCTTTACCCTCTTCCAGTGCTTTTGTTTCCGTAGCAGTTCCGTATTCATCAACGCCGCAAATATAAAGAGTTTCGTAGCCGCGGCTCCGGCAAAAGCGCGCAAAAACATCGCCTGAAAGCGACTGGATAATGTTTCCGAGATGTGGAATATTGTTTACGTAAGGCAATGCTGCCGTTATAAGTCTTCTTTTCATAGCATGAATATGATATGATTTTTGCCGTCAGCAAGTCAAGCTGTACAAAAATGGGAATTTGCAGAATCCGCAAAAATGCGTTATAATTGGTTTAATTACTTTTAACAAGGTTTGAACTTATGAAAAAACTTTCTTTTATCGCATTGATTTTTATTATTTCGGTTTCCTCCTCATTCTCTTTTGAAGTATACAAGAGCGAACTTGAGTCCGCAGGAACACAGGAAATCCAATTCAAAAGCTATACAGGTCCTGTAACAGTATATAACACAATGGAACAGATTATCGCCATAGGTTCAAATCTCGGTCATCTTGTAAGCAATTCCAACTCTGCCGGAGCATTCGGCAATCCTGACAAATACAGTATAATTCACGCAACTGATGAAACCACAAAAACCGGTTTAGATGCTGACATCCTCGTACTCGGCAAAAACGCAGCAGTAGACCACATTCGAAACCTTCGCGCTATTATAAGCGGCTATCTTGTTGCCGCCTACGACTATACAAAAGCTGATGCCGATACGCTCGCCACATTCATTACCGTTTATAATGCAGTTTATCGAGGTAATCTTTCGCAAATCAGCGGCAAATACAAATCCGTTGTTTTAGAACAGCTCTCTCCTGCAATTGCAGGCCTTTCTACAGATTACGAAGAATGGGCCGGAAAGTCACAGATTATTATCCCATTAACAGGTCGCGGACAAGGCAGCCTGAGTGCGGTTGATACAACGGTGATTTCTGATAAAAATGTTGTAGAAAGTATAAAAGAAACGGATGATAAAGGCATTGACGTGCGCGAAGATATGTCTGACCTTAAAAACCGCGAAGCTGAAGAAGCTTCCGAAAACGCCAAAGAAGCCGCACGTTCTGCAGCAGAAGCCCAAAAAGAAGTTCAGGAAGTAAAAAAAGAAGTAGAAGAAACAAAAAAAGCTGCGGAAGAAGCAAAGGAACAGGCTGAAGAAGCACAAAAAGAAGCCGATGAAAACCCGGATGACGAAGAAGCACAGCAAAAAGCCCTTGATGCGGCTATAGAAGCACAGAAGCGTCAGGAAGAAGCCGAAAAGAAACAAAAAGAACTTGAAGAAGCACAGAAACGTGCTGAAGAAGAAAAACAAAAAGCAGCTGAAGAACAGGTTTTCTCCGACAAAAAGAAGGAAGAAGCTCAAAAAGATACCAAAGAGATAGAAAAGGACAAGAAAAAGATAGAAACAGAAGAAGACAAACTTGTAAATGTAGCTTACGGACTTAAAATCTCCGACAAAACAAAGTTGCTTTCTTCACTTGTTCTTATTGATAGTCAGACTGGTGAAGAACTTAAAGTTTCGCCGGTAAACGTAATTCGCGGACGCAATATCTTTGAAACGGATTCCGGTCTGCTCACAATCGCGGGAAAAACCGGCGGAAACGCTTCAATCCGTCTTGTACTCATAGACCCTCTCACACTTGAAATTACAAAGCAGAGCAACGAACCCGTATACGAAAACGCTGTGCTTTCAACTTGGAACGAATATTACTACACAGTAATCCAGGACAACAAAAAATGGGTCATCGGTAAATACAACAAAGACTTGCAGCTTGTCGCAAAATCATCTGTGACGGTTTTGGACGCCACACCGGTTTATCCATCAGCAGGCGGTATTTGCGTTGTCGACGAAAAGAACAACATCTGCCTGTTAAAAGCTGAAACACTTGAACAGATAAAATAAGTATTATCTGTAAACAGTACCGTAGATTTTTTCGTACAAAAAGCGCTTGTCTTCGGGATTAAGGCGTGTAAAAACACAGATTGCGGCAATTTTCCCGTCATGTTCAAACACATGACGCACGCCGCATTTGGCACGTACATTTCTATAACCGATGTTTATCAAAAACGAATACTCCTGCATCGGTACAAAAGAAATCGTCTTTGAAGAGCATACAAACGTTACATACCGTTCCGAAATGTACACAATCTCAAGCGGACTGATTCTATCCTGCACGGCAGTGTTTTCTTCTTTTTTTTCAGCTATATATGAAACTGCGGGAATAAAAGCCAGTTGTTCCACAATCTTTTCGCATGCCTGCGGAAAAGCTGTCTGTGAAAAAAACGTTATGGGAATCTCAGCTGCAACAGTTTTTTTTGTATCCGAAAAAGGAACAAACAAATTTCCCGCAAAAGAATCCACTTCCCTTTTATATGTGCTTACAATACCTACTGGCTTTTTTTGCAGCTCTTCGTTCAAAAGACAAGCCTTGAATGGAAACGGATTTTTTTCAGGAAATCGTTTTCCGTAAACCAAAAGCATTTCCTGTGATTCGCACATACATTCAATCAGATTTCCGTTCTGGTTGGAACGGATGAAAGCGGTGTTCGCCTCAAGTATCTCAAAAAACGCAGCAGACAGCTTCACATTTCTCCAGACAAATGGATTGAACAGCGGATACCTTGCATTTGATGAAAACGCGACTTCCGTTTGACCTTTTGTTGCTGCATAAAGAAGTTTTCCGCTGTAATTTTCAAAAATTTTTTCAGGTTGTGTATCTTCAATTTTGGATATGATATTTGGGATTCCAACCGCGCATTTGCTGTTTTTGCTCTGCAAAACCGAGTTAAAAAACAGACCGCGTTTTTTAAAATAAAACGATACAACAACCTCAGTTTGCAAAGATTTGGCATATTGGGGCACAAATCTTTCCGAAAAGATGATTGCCGTCTGTTGAATCAAATACTGTCCTGCAGGAACTATGAATCCCGAATCCTGCATAAAATTCAGCTTGACAGTTAAAACCGGCAGCTCCGAACGCAAATAATCTATTACAACATCTCTTTCTATTCCGGTTAAAACATCATTCATTTTCAGATTCTCCAAAATAAATCTGCTCAATAAAATATTGTTCGTCCTTTTTATTCACAAACATCACTATATCGGTATGTTTTCTTACACCTGCCAGTCTGACGGGAATCTGATAAACACCATCTGCAAATTCCGGTTTGGCAACATAAAACGTATCTATTTTGTGCAGTTCAGTTATTTCATCTTCCAGTACAACTTTCAAAAAAGGATAAGTACTGTCTATAGCTTCTTTATTTACCTGTCTGGAATCAGGCATTCCGCACAAAGCGGAACAAAACGAATTTACAAATTTAACGAGCGAAGCAGGAACTCCTGAAACATTAAGCTCGCCAAAATCGTCGTAAAACGGAAATACCGCGCCCGACTTTGGCAGTGCACACAATGAGAGCGGCAGCTGCAGAAACAAATCCTGTTTTTCAAGCTTTGGCAGACCTTCGGGGTCTTTTTCGTCAGCCCATTCAATACCATACGAATCTTGTTCAATCTTCCCACGCAGAGTATCAAGAGATTTATTGATGTTCTGCGGGTCTTTATGACACGAAAAAAACAGGAACAACAGGGATGAAAGTAACAGAAACAGTTTTTTCACACTGCAATTATACCACAAATACACTTTTTTTGAATATACAGACATATATGAAATATATAGACATTCTTTTCTCATACCGCTAAAATGAACCAGTTTTATTATCGTATCAGGAGACAATATGGGACTCACCTTAGCCGAAAAAATCATTCAGAATCACATAGTTGCAAAGGATTCTTTCCAAAAAGGAAAGCCGATTGAAAGAGGAACCGACATAGCAATCCGCATTGACCAGACACTTACACAGGATGCAACCGGTACAATGTCATACCTTCAGTTTGAGACTATAGGAATCCCAAGAGTAAAAACAGAAGTTTCAGTATCATACATAGACCATAACACACTGCAAACCGACTTCCGCAACATGGACGACCACCGTTATCTGCAGTCCATCGCACAAAAATACGGAATATGGTTTTCACGCCCAGGTAACGGCATTTGTCATCAGGTTCATCTTGAACACTTTGGCAAACCGGGCAAAACGCTTTTAGGTTCGGATTCCCACACACCCACCGGCGGTGGTATCGGAATGATTGCAATCGGCGCAGGCGGTCTTGACGTTGCTGTTGCAATGGGCGGCGGCGCATTCCATCTGGCAATGCCAAAAGTTTTCGGCGTAAAGCTTAGCGGCAGCCTCAACAAAGGCGTAAGCGCAAAAGACATTATACTTGAAGTACTGCGCCGCGAAACGGTAAAAGGCGGTGTAGGCGCCGTTTACGAATACTTCGGCGACGGTGTTAAAAACCTTACTGTTCCGCAAAGAGCCACAATAACAAACATGGGCGCCGAACTCGGTGCAACATGCAGCGTATTTCCGTCTGATGAAACAACAAAGGCTTTCCTTGAAGCAATGGGACGCGGAAATGACTGGACAGAACAGAAAGCCGACAGCGACGCGGTTTACGACAAGATAATTGAAATTGATCTCAGCAAGCTCACTGCAATGGCAGCCTGTCCTCACTCCCCTGATGCGGTACAGCCGATAAGTGCCGTTGCAGGTAAAAAAGTTGACCAGGTTGTAATCGGTTCATGTACAAACAGTTCCCTTGACGATTTAACCGCTGTCGCCGCAATAGTAAAAGGCAAACACATTGCACCCAATGTAGAAGCCGGTATTGCACCCGGAAGCCGTACAACACTCATGATGGCAGAAAAAGCCGGAATTCTCGGTGACTTGATAGCGGCAGGCTTCCGCATTCTCGAAAGCGCATGCGGCCCTTGCATTGGTATGGGTTTTGCGCCTAACAGTGAAGGCGTTACACTGCGCACATTCAACAGAAACTTCAAAGGACGCAGCGGCACGGCGGATGCTTCCGTTTTCCTGGTTTCACCTGAAACAGCCGCTGCAGCCGCTATTACAGGTGTAATAACCGATCCTTCAACTTTCTCATTTACAAAAGCTTCTGACAGTATGCTGTCAGGAAAATCTCCTGACCTTTCAAAATCGGATATCAAGCTATTCGGACAGGATGAAGGGATGTTGCTCAAACCTCTTTCAGAAGATGAAAGCAAAAAAGTAGAGATTATACGAGGTCCAAACATAAAACCATGCCCACCTACACCGGAGTTTGCACCGGAATTGGAACTTCCTGTACTCTTAAAGGCTGGCGATAACGTTTCAACTGATGATATTATGCCGGCAGGCGCAAAGGTTCTTCCGCTGCGTTCAAACATTCCAGAAATTTCAAAGTTTGCGTTTGAACGCCTTGATCCTACATTTTACGAAAGAGCTTCGGCATTGAACCCGAAAGGTTGTTTTGTTGTTGGCGGCGAAAACTACGGACAGGGTTCTTCACGCGAACATGCTGCGCTTGCTCCGATGTATCTCGGCGTAAGGGCTGTAATCGTAAAATCATTTGCCCGTATTCACAAGGCAAACCTCATCAATTACGGCATAATTCCGGTTACATTTGTGAACCCGTCTGATTACGACAAAATAAAACAGGGCGATACAATCAAAATTACAAACATAAAAGAAGCCCTCGAAAAAGGTGTTAACTTTAAAATTATGGCTAACGGCAATGTAATAGAAGGTTCAAATACACTTGACGAACGTTCCGCAAAGATTTTACTGGCAGGAGGTTTGGCAGCCTATACCAGAATGGGCGGTCAGTAATGGGCAAGTTTTCTCAGGCTGTTCGTGATTCGCTTTGGGGACACATTTATCTTACACCGGAGCTTGAAGAATGTATTCACACTCCGGAGTTCAACAGGCTGTATGCAATTAAGCAGCTTGGTCCAACAGAAATTGCATATCCCGGCGCAACACATACAAGAGCCTCTCATTCTCTTGGAGTGTATCACATTGCACAGCGTCTTGCGGACAATCTGATTACAAAAGGTGCTTCCGAATGGGTTACAAAGAAAGGAACTGCCGCCTTTTTGGCAGCCGCCCTGTTTCATGATTTGGGACATTTTCCTTTTACACATTCGCTAAAAGAACTTCCGCTTAAAGACCATGAAGATTTAACGGCGGATACTGTTCTTGCAGAACCGCTCAAAACCCTCATTGCAAAAACCGGTGCGGATCCACAGCAAGTTGCGGCAATCGTTTCCGATTCCATTCAAACCAGCGACACCGAAACACTGTTTTTCCGTAAGCTTCTTTCAGGTGTGCTTGATCCCGACAAATTAGACTATCTCAACCGCGACGCATTTTTTTGCGGCGTTCCTTACGGTACACAGGACATAGACTTTATTCTCTCCCATATCGTTCCCGAAAAAGAAAAAGGTGTTATGCTTGATTCACAGGGAATAATGTCCATTGAACACCTGCTTTTTTCAAAATACATGATGTACAAGGCTGTTTACTGGAATAAGAATGTAAGAACGGCAACCGCGATGATGAAAAAAGCACTGTATTCGGCGTTGGAACAAAAGCTTGTAACACCGGAACAGCTGTATGCGGCAGACGACAATTCAATTTACAGTCTGCTTATGACAGCAGATTTTGCGGAAAAAAAATGTGCGCAACTGCTGAAAGAAAGAAGACTTTACCGCATAATTCAGGAAATTCCATTTGATGATGCCAACCCTCTGCACAAAAAACTTGAAGAGCTGGAATTCCGCACGAATGAAGAAAAACGTCTTGCCACGGAAAACTCCCTTAAACCAGAAGATATCATTATAGATGTTCCCGAACGTATTTCGTTTGAAACCGATCTTTGGATTTATTCCGAAAACAAGCCTTTCTCCGAGAGTTCCACAGTTTTCAGCAAAGACACCGTGCAGAATTTTACCAAAAGCATAAGAAAAATCCGCGTCTGCACAGCACCTGACTGCGTGATTCTACACACAATTCTTTAAAACAAAGTTGATTTATTGGATATAATAAGGGATAATATTATTATACCTCATTCCTGGATAGGAACAGACAGTGAAAAGCTTAACTGATAAAGACAACAAAGACACCGTACATTTAAAATGGATCAGCATCGCTTCGTGGTTGATTTCTCTGCTTGTTTTAACAGCAGGTTACTATTTATTAATTTCCGGTGACATACAACATGAACGGGAAAGATGCAGCTTTGTTGCAGAAAATGAATCTTCACATATTATCACAATAATCGACTGTGTAATGGCTCGAACACATACACTTACCGCTCTTGTACAGGATCACAACGGCGACACTTCGTTTTTTGACGGTGTTGCAGATGATGTTTATAACGATGTTCTTAGAGATACCAATGTTTCATTAAAAAATATTGCAATTGCTCCGGGAGGCGTTGTTGCGGCAGTTTATCCGCTTGCCGGCAACGAAAGTCTGGTAGGGTTTAATTTTATGGATACCAGTCTTGCAGGCAATCTTGAAGCTGTAGAAGCCTATAAAAAGGGCGATACAATCCTGACAAATCCTTTTAACCTGATTCAGGGAGGCGTCGGAATGGCAGGAAGAGCACCTGTCATTCTGCAGCAGGGAGACGAGACCACCTTGTGGGGATTAGTCACCGTCACGATTGATTTTGAAAACATCATAGAAGTTTTAAATCTGGATAATCTTTCAGGCATGGGGCTTAATTATGAACTTTCCTATATCACCGATGACGGACAGGTTCATACCTTGCATAAAAAAGGAAATCTAAAATCAAATGCGGTTTGTTCACGCTTTAATATAAGAAATCTTACATGGGAACTCGCACTTATGCCGCAACGCGGTTGGGTTTCCACAGGTCACCATATTATTGCTCTTATTATCATCCTTTTTTTGTCTGTTTTTACAGGTGGTTTTGCACATATGTTGTTCACTTTGAAAGAAATGAACACAAAACTGCTTCAAATTTCCAATACAGACAAACTCACAGGCTGCCTGAACAGGCGTGCTTATGAGGATGATCTTATTCGATATACGAAAAGCGGAACTAATAATGATTTCGTGTATGTAGCCATTGACGTTAACGGTCTAAAAAATGCAAATGATACCTTGGGACACGCAGCAGGTGATGAGTTGATATGCGGACTCGCTGCTTGTATGATGAAATGTTTTCAACCATTCGGTAAAGTTTACCGTATCGGCGGTGATGAATTTGTTGCCTTGCTTTTTGCTGATACTCAGCAGCTTGAACGCATTAAATTGAATCTTAATGAGACAGTAGGATGCTGGAAAGGAAAGTATCTTGAAGAATTAACGATTTCTGCCGGTTATGTACAACAATGTGAGTTCCCGGATGAGTCCGTTTTAAATTTGGCAAAGATTGCAGACAAGCGTATGTACAACATTAAAAGAGAATATTATCAAAAAATCGGAAATGACCGTCGCGGAAGATAAAGTCTTCTATAGCGAATAGACCCGCTGTCGGCTTTGAACTTCTTTTTATGTGAAATTCACGCAGGAATGAGTTGTTTGTATTCCATAATCGCAACTTCATCTTCTTTCCGTATAATCATCTGACCATCTGCACTTGAAAAATATAAAATCCGGCTGGTGAATAACTCCGCCAAACAAATCGGGATGCAGCAATCTGATTTCTTCGGGCAATTTTGATTCCTGACATTCTTCAATTACAAAGCCTGCTGCCGCAATATCGTTTACAAGCGTTGAAAATGTTCTGTGATAAACTTCGTAATCTTCCACCACCCAACGAATATGCCGCAAACCTTCTATCCCGTAATTATGAAGATTTGCATACAGTCGCTCGCCGTCCTTTGTGCGGGTATATCTGTCATAAACTCCGTCATAGGCAGTAGAAATTGGATGCGACATTGAAAAAACGCAAGTGCCTCTTTTATTCAGCAGGTCATAGATTTGCTTCATCAGTTTTCCAAAATCTTCAGCATAGTCAAAGGCAAGCGAACTTGTGATAACATCGAACTTTTCATCCAACTGCCAAAGGTCTTCAAAAGCCATCTTGCGGTAAGTGATATTTTCCGCAGAATTATTTTCTTTTGCAAAACTGAGCATTTTTTCAGAAATATCAATCCCCAAAACGGACCGAGCACCGCTTTTTGCATATTGCATAGCGTGTTGTCCCATTCCGCAACCAATATCCAAAACTTTTTTCCCTTTCAGATCCGGCAGCATTTTTGTAATGATAGGCGTTTCAATCACATCATTAAAATTTAGCTCCGTAGCCCTGAGATTCTTGAAGGTTTCGTAAAATTTGTCGTTATCGTAAATGTTCTGCTGTGACATAATAGCTTGATTATAGCATAAAAATTGCTTAACAATTGCTTAAACCGCAAACCGG
>DBWK01000011.1:0-1033 GCA_002308875.1 Treponema sp. UBA1240 | reverse complement strand
TCGGCTTTGAAGCTTTGTTATGCTATTTGATTATTTACCATATACAGGATCATTCGGATCAATATATGGTCTTTTATTTAAATCATTAAAATCAACTAATGTTCCTGATTTGTAATCCTTATAGTAAGTGCTTGCCTTTTCGTTAGCTTTCCACCATGTTGTATCAGAAAAAATTGCAGTTATACAGGTATCTTTATATTTTCTTCCTTCATACACTTCCATGATTGTTATTTTGTATGATTTTGAAGGAGAATCAGAAATGATGCGATTTATGTAAATTTTATCTTCGAAATCCACAAACCAACTTTTTCCAGATGTCAGATTTTCAACTTTTAATTTTTTTACTCTGGAATTATTTTTAAATAAACTAAGATTATATGGATCAACATATCCATTTATAATATTGAAGGCGGAAACTTCTTTTTCAAACACAAAACTAATACTTTCTCCAATTCCATAATCTTCTTTGCCTTCAACCCATGGAAGTGGGTATCTGTATACATTTTCTGAATGGTCTAAATATTGAATGAACTTAAAAAGATTTTCCGGAGAATAATCGATTTTATATCCGCGTACTGTTTCAGTATAATATGACGTAGAAGAGACTTTTACGTTTTTATCAAATGGATAAGAACCTCCATTTTTTTTCCCAGATACAACTTCATAATATTCATCACTTCTTTTTTTTGCTTCTCCTGGATAATCCATTTCAACAGAGTAATATTCACCAGGAATTACGAGGACGTTCTTAAATTTGAAGTCTCCGATTCCATTGTTCGGATAAGAAATTATTATATGTCCGTCTGAAATAGAAATGTATTTATCTGGAATTTTTGCATAATTTCCATTAAGTTGATTCATTACATAAAATTCTTTTCCATCATGGAAAACAAAATTATACTCATCGCTTGAACCAAGTCCAATTGGAGCATATACCGGTTCTTCTGCAAAAACTGCTTGCATCAATATCGAAAGAAAAATAATAATTCCAAATTTTTTCATTTTTATTTCTCCTAGCACCCCAGTGCGGGTG
>DBWK01000107.1:10566-18934 GCA_002308875.1 Treponema sp. UBA1240 | reverse complement strand
TACTGTATTATGTACTCGGACTCGTTGTTCCCGAAAAAGCAAACCCTAACTACAGGTTGCTCCACTTTGCGCATATGGCACTCTGCGGCGGCTGGTTTGCGTACGCTGTTCCCCTGCTTTGCATAAAGATGAAACTGGCGGCAGGAAAAAACAATGAATAAAAAAGCATACACGCCCGAAGAGCCGATTGCCGCAATTGCGACAGCCCTTGTTCCGGCAGCGCTCGGAGTTATACGTACATCGGGGAGAAACGCGGTTCAGCTTGTATCAAAAGTGTTTTCGCGTCCAAAGGCATTGTTGGATGCAAAACCGAACAGCATTGTTTACGGCTGGATAAAGGACAGTTCAAAGCCCGCCGGAGAGCAGAACATTGACGAGGTTCTTGCAGCCGTTTATCATGCACCTAAAAGCTATACAGGCGAAGACATGGTGGAAATTTTCTGCCACGGCGGAACAATAACAATTCTTTCAATACTGAACCTGCTGCTTGCTAACGGGTTCAGACAGGCTGAAAAAGGTGAGTTTACATTCCGTTCATTCATCAACGGCAAGGGAGATTTAACAAAAGCCGAAGCCGTAAAAGAAATTATAGGCTCCAAAACCGATGAAAGCCGTTCCCGCGCAGCCGAAAGACTGGAAGGTTCTCTTTATTCCGAGATTGAAGACATAAAACAACAACTGCTCAAAGTAATAGCTAGTCTTGAAGTAGAAATTGAATATCCCGAAGATGAAGAAAACATTGCGGATAGTTTTGACACAACAGAACTGCGTAAAATAAAAAAACGCATGGAAACGCTGTGCGCCTCATGGGACACGGAAAAACTTTATCAGGACGGCGCAAAGGTTGTTCTCTGCGGCAAAACAAATGCCGGAAAATCCAGCCTGTTCAATGTACTTTTAAAGGAAGAACGTGCTATTGTGTCCGACATTCACGGAACTACGCGCGACTGGCTCGAAAGTACCGTCTCTTTTGACGGAATTCCGGTTCAGCTTTATGATACGGCAGGTTTGCGCGAAACAGACGATATAATAGAACAAAAAGGCGTAGAAAGGAGCATAAGTCTTACGGAACAGGCGGACATAATCCTGTATCTGATAGATTCTTCAACAGGAATAACGGCGGAAGACACAGACTTTATACAAAACTTTAAAGACGAAAAATCAAAGCTTGTAATATTAATGAACAAATCCGACAAAGCACAAAAAACGGCAGAAGAGCTTACCGCAACGGCAAAACAAAGCTTCCCCGACACGCCAATTATTCCTGTAAGTACCAAAACCACGGACGGAATACGGGATTTGGTTTGTTCAGTCAAAAAGCTTCTTTCCGCTAAAGAAAAAAAGGAAGCCTCTGTGGGCCTTGGAAGCGAACGGCAGAAAAAGCTAATTGACGAGGCGCTTGAATCGGTCAATCACGTATTCGTAGTTTCAGAAGAAGGTTTTACCCTTGATGCGGCAGTGCAGGACATAGAGGACGCAATCTCATCCCTTGCCGAAATAACAGGCGAAGTTACCCCCGATGATATTCTGGAATCGGTTTTTTCTTCTTTTTGCGTGGGAAAATAACTAAGCGTGCTTGTCCTACTATGCAAACATTCAATTTAATTTGTATAATGCATGCATGATATCCGTAGTTGTTCTTGATTCTTACGCCCTTAATCCCGGTGATTTATCATGGGACAAGTTGCAGGAAAAAGCATCCTGCACTTTTTATCCGCGTACAAAACCCGAAGAAACAGCCGAACGCATCGGCAATGCTCAGGCAGTAATAACAAACAAAGTTCCTGTTACCGCAGAAATTATGGACAAATGTCCTGATCTCAAATACATCGGAGTTATGGCTACCGGCTACAACATTATAGACGTGGAAGCCGCAAAAAAGCGTAACATTGTTGTTACCAACGTACCCGCATACAGCACAAACGCTGTTGCTCAGCACGTTTTTGCGCTTATACTCGATTTTTACAGTTGCGCCCATGAATATGCGCAGGATGTTGCTAACGGCGGCTGGATAAAATCCCCTGACTTTTCATACATGCTAAAGCCTATGACTGAACTTTACGGCAAAACGCTCGGTATTGCAGGTTATGGCAGCATAGGAAGCCGCGTTGCCAAAATCGGGCATGCATTCGGTATGAACGTTATCTGTCACACACGCACACCATCAAAAATTCCAGTGGAAAGTGGCATAAAACCTGTTACAAAGGAAGAACTCTTTTCGCTTTCGGACATACTCACAATTCACTGCCCGTTGACGGATGAAACAAAGAATATGGTAAACGCCCAAACGCTTTCGCTCATGAAAAAGAACGCGCTGCTCATAAATACGGCGCGCGGTCCTGTTGTAGACGAAGATGCGCTTGAAAAAGCATTAAAGAGCAATGCCATAATGGGCTACGGCACTGATGTTCTGAGTACGGAGCCAATGCAGTCAACCAACAAACTGCGCGGGTTGCCTAACGTAAGGATAACACCGCATGTTGCATGGTCTCCAAAAGAAACAAGAGAAAGACTTATGGACGTTATTGTTCAGAACTTTTACGCATGGTTGGACGGACATCCCCAAAACTGTGTATACTGATAAAAAAGAGAGGTTTATATGAAAGTACTGGTAATCGGCGGCGCGGGCTACATCGGAAGCCACGTTGTAAAAGCCCTTATGAAAGCAGGACATACCGTTACGGTTTTTGACAATCTGGCATCAGGATTAAGACAGAATCTATTTCCACAGAATGAGTTTATTCACGGCGACATTCTTAACCCGCAGCAGCTTGACGCCGCTTTTGCAAAAAAGTTTGACGCGTTTGTTCACCTTGCAGCTTCAAAGGCAGCGGGCGAATCAATGATTGTTCCCGAAAAGTATTCTACAAACAACATAACAGGTACTCTTAACATAATGAATGCGGCTGTAAAGAACGGTTGCCTTAACATGGTATTTTCTTCATCAGCGGCGGTTTTCGGCGCGCCCCAGTATCTGCCCATTGACGAAAAACACCCGCAGGATCCCGAAAACTACTACGGTTATACAAAACTCGACATAGAACACTTCATGGCATGGTATGACAAACTTAAAGGCTTAAAGTTTGCCGCACTACGCTATTTTAATGCAGCCGGCTACGACCCGGAAGGCGAACTTACAGGCCTTGAACAGAATCCCGCAAACCTGCTTCCTGTTATTATGGAAGTTGCCTGTGGAATGCGCAAAAAGCTCAACATCTTTGGAAATGATTACGAAACAAGAGACGGAACATGTATACGTGACTATGTTCATGTTTCAGACCTTGCGGATGCACACGTAAAGGCTCTTGATTACATTACAAAGAACAAGAAAAGCCTTACCGTTAACCTCGGAAGCGAAACAGGAATTACTGTTACCGAAATGCTTGATGCAGCCAGAAGAATTACGGGCAAGCCGATTCCTGCCGAATACGTTGATCGCCGCCCCGGCGATCCCGCATGTCTGTATGCAACTTCCGCATATGCACGCGAAACACTTAAATGGGTCCCCAAATATTCGGACATTGATACGCTCATCGATTCAACATGGAAAGCGTATCAGGCTAATATGAATAAAGGAAAATAACATGACTGCCTCCCAAACGGAAAAAGTCTTTTCGTTTATTGAAAATTCCAAAAAGGACATGGTTGAACTCCAGTCAATCCTAACCGCCATACCTGCGATTGCACCGCAGAGCGGCGGACAGGGCGAGTTTGAAAAATGCCAGGCTCTGGAAAAGTACCTCAAAAGCAATGGGATTACTAACCTTGAGAGATTTGACGCACCCGACAAGCGCGTAAAAAGCGGAATACGCCCTAATCTTGTCGCAACAATTGCCGGGGCGGATTCTTCGCGGACTCTGTGGATAATGAGTCATCTTGACGTTGTACCGGAAGGTGAAATTTCGTTGTGGAACACAGACCCTTTCCAAGTTACGGAAAAAGACGGCAAACTGTATGGCCGTGGCGTAGAAGACGACCAACAGGGGCTTGTTGCCTCAGTATTCGCCTCACTTGCGCTGGTCAAGCAGAACATTATGCCGGCATATACCGTAAAACTGCTGTTTGTTGCGGATGAGGAAGTAGGTTCCGAATACGGAATGTGCTGGCTGATTAAAAACCACAAAGAGCTTTTTAAAAAGAACGATTTGATTATCATACCCGACGGAGGTGACAGCAAAGGCGAAACCGTGGAAATTGCCGAGAAAAACCTTTTGTGGCTCAAAATAACAACAAAAGGCAAGCAGGCTCACGGCTCAACACCGGATGAAGGTCGTAACGCACACCTTGCAAACTGCGATCTTGCCCTTAGGATAAACGCGCTGGAAAACTTTTATGCCAAGCGCGACAAGCTTTTTACACCCGACCGGTCAACGTTCCAGCCAACTAAAAAAGAAGCGAACGTTCCCAACATAAACACAATTCCTGGCGAAGACACCATTTATTTTGACTGCCGCATACTTCCCTGCTATCCGCTGAAAGTGGTGCAGAGCAAGATAAACGAAATTATCAGTGAAATTGAAACCAAATACAGTGTAAAAATCTCTACAACAATAGAACAGTCGGCAGAATCTCCCGCAACACCTGCGGATGCGCCTGTTGTACAGATGCTTTTAAAAGCTGTAAAACAGGTATACAACAACAATCCCAAGCCGGTGGGAATTGGTGGTGGAACGGTAGGTGCTTCACTGCGGCAGGAAGGATTATACGCCACTGTCTGGTGCAAACAGGACGAAACAATGCATCAACCTAACGAATACTGCATAATTGAAAACCTTGTCGGAGACGCAAAAGTCTTTGGTTTAATTATGCTTTCAAAAGTGCAGGAGGATTAAGTTATGGACGAACTTTTAACAACTCTTATACAAAGTATACCGACTGGTGCAGGCGGTTTTATAATACTATTCGGAATGATACTCGCAACCCTGTATGTACTGGGAAAAGGCGCGGACATTTTGGTGGATGAAGCGGTTCTGCTTTCGGTAAAATGGGGAATCCCCAAAATGATAATCGGAGCAACAATCGTAAGTTTGGGAACTACCCTGCCGGAAGTAACCGTTTCAGTTCTTTCCGCGCTGAAAGGTTCCGCCGGTCTTGCGATGGGAAACGCAGTAGGTTCCGTTATCTGCAACACAGGTCTGATTTTGGGAACATCGTCGCTGATAGCGCCCCTGCCGTTCAAAAAAAACGTTGTCAGCAAGCCGAACCTTATTTTGTGCGGTTCAGCAATACTGCTCATTCTGTGCAGCTTTGTGTTTAAAGGTCGAGTTCCCCAATACGTTGGTTTTGTTTTTATTGTTCTTTTGGCACTCTATCTTATCTGGACAATTAAAAGCGTAAAAACTTCCTCTTCCGAAGAAGAAGAATCAGCTGATTCCTCAACGCTTGTAATCATACTCAAACTTATACTCGGGGTTATTCTTGTAGTTCTTTCATCAAAGATACTGATTCCAACCGTACAGGAAACAGCCCTGCGCTGTAAGATTCCCGAAACTGTCATAGCCGCAACGCTTGTTGCTTTCGGAACATCGCTGCCCGAGTTAATCACAGGTATAACATCAGCAAAAAAAGGGCACGGCGACCTTGCAATAGGCAACGTTATAGGCGCAAACATACTGAACATTCTTTTTGTAGTCGGCGCATCAGCATCAGTTACAAGAGGCGGACTTGCCGTAGAAAAGAACTTTTTCTACCTTTTGTATCCGTCTATGCTTTTTATGCTCTTAGTACTGCTGCTCACGCTCAAATTCTCCAAGGATTCGCTCAAACGGGGAGTAGGTCTCATTCTCCTCCTCGCATACCTTGCGGTAACTGTCTTGAGCTATTTTGTTTAGAAAAATGATTAAAAGTTATCTTCTTGCTACCATTACAATCTTCTTTTGGGGTATAACCTTTGTATGCACCAAATCCCTGCTGCACGACTTTTCAGCACTTGAACTGTTACTGTTCCGGTTTGTCGTTGCATACTTAGGTCTGTTTGCGATTTATCCCAAACGCGAAAAGTTTATTCCAAAAGACAACCTGTATTTTGCGCTGGCAGGATTAACCGGCGTTGTGCTGTACCAGTACCTTGAGAACATAGCAATTAACTTTACAACCGCATCAAATGTAAGTGTTATTGTTTCAATCTGTCCTATGTTCACGGCGATAATCGCCCAGCTTTTTTTTAAGGAAAAGCATATTACAGTCAAATTCATAATCGGATTTGTTATTTCAATATGCGGTATTTTTCTGGTAAGCCTGAACAACAACACCAAATTCAGTATAAACCCAAAAGGCGACATCCTCGCACTTTTAGCGGCAATCAGCTGGGGCTTTTATTCACTTTTCATATCAATCATAAATTCAAGGCATTATAATCTTTTTGCCGCCACACGCCGCATTTTCTTTTTTGCGGTTCTGTTCATGATTCCGCTTGTTCTTGTGGGAATGCGGATCCCACAGGACTCGGCGCTTGCGGGAACAATGGCATTTTCATTTGATAAAACCCTAAACGGTATGAGATTTTCAAAGCTATTGAACATACTCAACATACTGTTTTTGGGACTGATTGCGAGCGGATTCTGCTTTAGCGCATGGAACAAGGTTTGCAACGAACTTGGAACGGTAAAAACGTCTACCGGTCTTTATATGATTCCGATAATCACAACATTTTTTGCGTTTTTCTTTCTTAAAGAACCTATTACGCTGATGGGCGCAGCTGGTACACTTATAACGATCGCCGGCCTATTCATCAGCAGCAGGAAATAACCCATCACGTGAAGCGGCGGACGCTTTTGATGTTTTTCTTTTTACGGTACTCTTTTCACCGGCAAGAAAAACCAGAAGACTGCCGCACACACCACCTGCAATATGAATCAATGCACGGATTTTTTCATTATCCCCTGTATTTACAAGGTTTTTAAGCACAAACAGAATTATCAGGACAACCGCAGTCAGAGGCACTTCCCGTTTGGTAATATAGTTTGCGGAAGTTACGAGAACCAGCATAAAAACAAGCCCGTCGCTGTCACAAAGAGGCTGCGGATTAAAGCACACATTCAAAATCCCGCTTACAAAAGCGCAAACCAGTACCATAAGCGCGAGAACGCCTGAACCGTATTGTTCTTCGAGATTAGGGGCAAGAATAAGAATAAATGCAAGATTCGTAACAAGACTACTCCAGGAGGAGTGTCCAAGAACATGAAAAAACAGCCGCAGATAATCCAAAACGTTTTTCCAGTCAAAACCACCGGTTGTCCGCAAAGAGGCAGGAACAGAGAACACGTTTTTTATTAGAGAAGGAACAAAGGTTGAATCAAGCAAATAAATGATTAAAGCCGTAAAGCAGATATAAAGCGTTACGGGAAAACTGAACGACAATTTTAGTTTTGTGTGTTTTTTAGCCGGCATACTGAATTTATCGGCAGGAACGTGAACAAAAGCTATCCGTCAAGACGCCTGCGGAACTCGCGCTGAACTTCTCTGTGCAAATCCCTTTCTTTTATATCCGCGCGCTTGTCGAACATTTTTTTACCCTTGCACAAACCAAGGTTTACTTTTACTCTGCCGTCCTTAAGGTAAAAATCAAGGGGAATTAGCGTAAATCCTTTTTCTGTTACCTTGCGTTCAAGGCGTTTTATTTCTTCCTTATGTAACAGCAGCTTTTTTGGGCGGTCGGGATTGTGATTGAAAACTGACGAATACACATACTCCGAAATATGCAGACCTTTGAGCCAAACCTCGCCTTTCTGGATTTCGGCAAAAGCATCGGGAAACGAAATACTGCCGTCTTTAAACGACTTTACTTCCGTACCCTGCAATTCTATTCCGCATTCAAGGGAATCTTCCACTGAGTAGTTGAATCTTGCCTTTTTATTCTGGGCTATGAGCTTTTTTCCTTCAGTTTTCATGCGATTAATATAGAATATGTCGGCAATCTGTGCAACCTGTTACGGTTGCTATCAGTCCTTAAGGATTTTCCAGCGCAGGCGCAGAACTTCATTTTCGTAAGAAGAAGAAAGGATTTTGAATTTGCCTATTTCGCCGGTATTTGCAACGTGCTGCCCTATACAGGGGCAAACGTCGTAATCGCCTATACAGACAAGACGCAGCATCTCGCTCGCGTCGGGCGGAAGTTTTGACAAATCCGCAAGTTCTGCGGCTTCCTTGCGTGTGTAGATTTTTGCCGTAACAGGCAGCTTCTGCTGAATAATCTCTTTTACCTTTTGTTCAACAAGCGCAAGCTGTTCCTGCTCAGGCACTTTCGTTCCGGCAGGAAAGCGGTAATCACACTTTGACTTTTTTTCTTCAATGTGAGCCGAAAAAGACCTGCCGCAACCGAACATATTGTCCATGGTTCTGTTCAGAATATGTTCCGTGGTATGCGACG
>DBWK01000107.1:1209-10375 GCA_002308875.1 Treponema sp. UBA1240 | reverse complement strand
ATCTGCTTTCCACCGGCGAGCATTTCATTTGAACCTTCGGAAACGGAAACGGTAATATCGTTGATGTTCTTCATCGCATCAAGAACCTGCTGGTTACCCTGAGCCTGTTCGGTCATTGCGTTCATAACAACGCCTTCCTGACTCTTTACGGTAGAAGACAGTTCATAAATCCTGTCAAAGTTCTTTTGAACTTCTTTTGTATTCTTTGCAATCAATTCAATTGAAGCAGAAAGACCTTTCAGACTTGAAGCAATGGTTTTGCCCTGTGCGCTTGACTGTTCGGCAAGCTTTCGAATTTCATCGGCAACAACCGCAAAACCTTTTCCCGCTTCGCCCGCATGAGCAGACTCAATCGCTGCGTTCATGGCAAGCAGGTTGGTCTGGCTTGCTATGGACTGAATGATACTGCTGGCTTCCATAAGGCTTGCTGACTGTGAGATACAATCCTGAGAAGTTTTTACCGCACTGTCTACACTGCGGCGGCCCTCGTCTGAAGCAACACTAAGCTCGCTTACAGCTTCGGAGTTTTTGTTAAGAATGCTGTTTACACTTCTGATGTTTGCAACCATTTCCTCAACGGCGGCTGAAGACTGACTTACAGCGGATGCCTGTGATTCGATATTTCTGTTCAAATCGTCCGTTCTGGCGATAATCTGTTTTACGGTTGCGCTTGCTTCTTCAACGCCGGCAGCCTGATTGGTCATTTCGTTGTTTACGGAAGCAACGTTTTCATTAATTGCACTCAAGTTTTCGGAGGCGGCTGCCATTTCCTGCTTAAGGTTCATTGCTGTTTCAGTGGAATTTTTTACTGAAGCGGCAAATCCTCCCAAAAGTTTTTTTGTAGAGTTCTTAAAAGAATTCATCGAAATTGAAAGCATGCCAAGTTCAGATCGGATAAGAACCGGTATATCTTTTGTGGTATAATCCTTGTTGGACAAATCACCTGAAAACTTGTTTATCATTTCAATGTAGCGGATAACAACCCGGCATTCCAGGAACATATTAAGAAGTCCCATGCCCGCGACAAAAAGCGTAATAGGCAAAAGTCTTGCAGCAAAAAGTACGGCAAGAGGAAGAAGTCTGTTTACAGGAACATCGTAGACATCTTCTATAATCAGAACCATACCTAGAAGAACAAAGAACATAACAAGAATAATTCTGAGGATGAATGACATGGTAATATTTTCCTTTCTGAAAGGAAGCCAGTCAAGCGATTGTTCAAGCGTAGAATTAAAAACAATGTAGCATGAAACCGAAAAAATGCACAAACAGCTTATCATTACTGTAACAGCGTAGTATGTGTATGACGTCTCCCTGAAAGCACTCGGGGCAATTCCACGCGAAGTATTGTAAAAATTAATGAGCAGAGCCGCTACAATATCCAGAACGACTGCTATTCCAAGGCTCGAAACTTCATAAAGCTTAATGAATTTATTAGTTGCAATAATCTGTTCTTCGGAACCGTCATATTTTGCCAATTTTTTATTGGCATAGCGATAATTTAATGTTGGAATTAATAATGCAGCAACAAAACAAACAGCCATAATAGGATTAGCCACATATATTATTGCCTCGCTCCACGACATACCACCAGTAATAACAAAGGCAAATCCGTACATAATGTACGGCATAATATATCCCATTAAAATAAAAACATACGCCTTAAAGGGAACTTTTTTCACGCTCACGCTATCAGAAGCACTCATTTTATTTCCACCTGAAAAAATAAATATTTATCGATATTATATCACTTATCGACACTCATTGCTACAAAATTCTCTCAAATTTTCCGATTTTCTCCATACAATTTTTGGTTTTATTCATAACTTTAAACTATAAGTTTAATGACTAAAGATATAAAATTGTGTATAGTGGATTCATTAAAAAGACGTTGTCTTAAAATCGTCTTAGGTTCTAAAACTCAAGGCGTAAAAATCTTTCAGGCAGCTGACTGCCTGTCATCTATTTTTGGAGGACATAAACATGTCTGCAACAACTGTAATTTTCACCAATAACTATGCGAATACTTTCGGCAGAGTACACACAGCGCGTCATGATTTTCGTACTGTCCTTCATTATGCGTTTGGAACAAATAACAGCATGAGATGGCTGGCAGGAATCACAAAGAAGCTACAAATCTGGAACATTTTTACGATAAGAGGTTTAGAACAATGGAAAATACAAAGATAATTCAAAAACCTGTTGTTGACTTGGTTGCAACAGGAAAAAACATAAAGAAGCTCAGACACGGAAGCGGTTTTTCCGTAAGGGACTTACAGTTCATATTCGGGTTTGAATACCCGCAGGCTATTTACGCCTGGGAAAGTGGCAAGAATATTCCGTCAATCGACAATCTTCTTGTGCTTGCACAGTTATTCAACGTAAATGTTGAAAGCATTGTCATAACAAATCAGATTGAAATTGAAGTAAGAGAACCTCTTGTTCTCATGAAAACTGCATAAAAAAAGGGGCGTTATACGCCCCTTTTTGCATTATTTTATGACAGGTGTCCAGAATTTTTGATTGTAAATGTCCGTGAACCGGTAAGTTGCCTTTGTTTTGCCGCCTGCAATCTTTATGTTTGAAATCTGCGGCTTTTCAGAAAGCACAATCTTAGTATCAAGCCTATAGCTGTCCTGATATTCACCGTCATACGTGTAATAATCACAAATCGGCTCAATAACGTCTTTTGCCTTAACTTCGGTAAGGTTCTTTGCAACAGCTTCCGTTTCGCCGCCGGTATAAACATACCTTGCACCGGAAATTACGCCTTTGGGGTTTGCCGTGTCAAATGTTAAAAGGAGTTCCGCCCTCACACCGTTAAGAAAACACGGAACATAGCCTGTGATTGAGTATGAGTTTGAATAGTCGACTGTGTCCATGTGATAATACGGAACAATGTTTCCGTCAATGGCAAGCCAGGTGTTGTCATAAGTACCGATAAGAGCGCCGTTGTCGTCAAATTCAAACACGTTGTCCATTCCCAGGTCTATGTAACCTGCACCGTCATCAACAAAAACGTTCAGTTCAATGTCCTGAACCAAATCCCACTGCTCTTCGCTCAAATCAATTTTGTACGCAGAACCGCTCTTTTTCCAGACGAGTTTTGAGGCGTCAAAATAATTGTCAGCAACGTAGTTGACCATCTGCTCATCGGTTACGCTGCGTCCGCCGAGCAGGTCAAAAAGTGATGAACCGCCGCCGGATGAAAGCACAGAACCGAGCATCTGCATGAGCAGATCGGAACTTCCGCCGGATGTTTCACCTCCGAGAATTGTTCCTGCAAGCGACGGAAGCGGGCTTGTACTGCCGCCTTCAGAAACCTGTCCGACTGCTTCGGTAGAAGCAAACTGCTGTATACACTTTGAATACTCGTTGTTCATGCCGATTTTTTTGAACAAGTTAACGGCGCTGCTTACTTTTCCTGTTTTTTGGTACGGAAAGTAAATTGCAAGTCCGTTTGCGTTGGTCATGTTTGAAGAAGTTCTGTTGTATTTGACAGAGCCTTTTACGGCAGAAGCAAGGTCTGCACCTTCTTTTGTATCAAGGTTTTCGCAAAAGTGAACCAAATCAATCTGGTCAATTTTTGTTGACTGAGCAAATTCTCTTGTGTTCTTTCTTGCCTTGGAAACCTTTTTGTATTCGTTATTACTTATAAGGTTGTTGGTTGATCTTGCAAAAGCTGTAAGTTCATCAGGAACAGTTGCCTTGAGTTCCGCCAGATCCACGATAGAAAGTGTTGTCTGCTGTCCGCGGCATTTTCTGTTACATTCTTCAACAAAATCATCAATGATGTTTTTTCCGATTTGAACAGTAGGCATCGAAGTGTTCTGAGAAAGCTTTGTGAGCCAGTTTGTATAGTACCAGCCTACACCAGGTTCTGTTTCCTCGGATGCGAGCATATAATCACCGTAACGTTCAAGAACCAGTCCGTTTTCTACAGTTGCCATAAGACATGCATCAAAGCCGATAAAATCAAACTGAATACCGCCGTTCGAAAGTGCGGTGTCTATTCCCGAAAGGGTCATGGAACCGGCATTTTTATTTTTTTCATCATAACCAAAGCCTGTTATAGAACCTCCACCGTGATCCCAAAAAATAAGCTCGTTACGGTTTGCAGGAAAATTGCGGGCGCAGTATTTGATGAATTTGGTAAGGGTTGCAGGATCTACCATAGTTCCTGTTCCCATGTTGTCTTCAAGCTGTATGAATTTTCCGCCCTTAATCTGATAAATCTGATGCCGGTCTGAACTGACTATGTTGTTGTTCCATCTGCTACAGCCGCCTGTGTATATAATCAGGTTTATGTTGTCCGAAAAATTGGCGCTGAGCATCTCATTCAGGTCGTTTGTAGCCATACCGCTGCGCGATTCCAAATCAGTACCACACATGTAAACCATGATAGTAACGGTATCAGCACCGCCGTCTTTAATTACAGTGTATTTGTTGCGCGTACCGCCTGCAACTGACATGTCGGCCTGTTGTGATTGGGAAGTCTCGGAAACAGCAGTTGTCTGCTGATAGTTGTTGTCTGCTTCGTACAAGTCACCGGTATCAACGGCCTCAGAACCACCGCCAAAAAAGGATTTAAGGAGAAAACCGATTACAAGAATCGCGACCCCACCAAGTCCAAGACCGCCGGCTCTTGTTCCTCCGGTCTTATTGGTGCCACCGGACAAATGTCCGGTACCACCCGATGTGGAATTGGTATGGGAATGAACGTTCCCTACAGGACCGGTACCGAGACCGCTACCTTTTTTATTTACGCTGCCGGAGCCGGCAGTAACATGCTTTTCGCGACCAGTAGGTCTATTTTTGTCCATAAAAGCCTCCATAAAAATAATACCGTGCAATCAATAACTTTTACAAGTAAAAAAATGCAACACTTTTTTAAAAATTGTGTCTATAAAACAGTAGCAAATTGAAAAAAGGCGGGAGAAATGGAAAACTCTGTAAAACAGATAAAACAGGCTTCTAAAGAAAAAATCAGAGATATAAAGGCAAAAGCCAAAAACGACATAAAGGCTGAAAAACAGCGCACACTTGAGATTCTGGCGTCAAAGGAATTTTTGTACAAACAAAAACTTGATCTGCAAAAACAAAGGGAAGAAGAAGCGCGGATTCCAAAGCGGTATTCAATCGGGGAAGAAATTTTCAATTCCGTAACACATGGGATTGGCGCGGGATTGGCGATCGCGACGATTGTTCTGCTTGTCATAAAAACCGTCCTTTACGCCCCGCAGGGTGAAAAAGGCTTTTACATTACAGGAGTTGCCATATACGGGGCCTGTCTGTTTGTGCTGTATCTCATGTCTACGCTTTATCACGCGCTCACGCCTTATCATGTAAAAAAAGTTTTTGCGGTTTTTGACCATTCCTCCATATACCTGCTTATCGCAGGTACATATACACCGCTTTGTCTCGGTGCGTTGCGCAGTCATAACGGCTGGTGGCTGTTCGGTATTATTTGGGGACTAGCTGTGTGCGGAATAACGTTTTATTCCATATTTGGCAGTAAAATGCGCGCCTTGTCCGCAATAACATACGTTCTTATGGGCTGGTTGATTGTTTTTGCCTGGAAACCGCTTTCACAGGCGCTTCCTGATATATCGCGCAATCTTTTGGTTTGGGGCGGAATTATTTACACAATCGGCTGCATCTTTTACGCACTCAAAAAAGTAAAGTGGACACACTGTATATGGCACCTGTTTGTTTTGGGCGGCTCAATTCTGCACTTTTTTGCGGTGTGGACAACTATTTGAGTGTTAAGAACAAGGAATCAGTTTGATTTTTTGTAAGCTTCCTGCAAACGCGTAATCAAAGTCTGCAGGTTTTCTTCCGAGGTGATGCGGAACATACTGAGTATATCTTCGGGAATCTGATAATAATCTATCTCACCCGCTTCGTAATATGTCAAAAGATTAGCAAACGAAACTAGATAAACAAGCTTTTTGCTTTCGTCAGGAGCGTTTTCCGGTTCGTGATGATAGCGTATTGTATCAATAAGCTTTTTGGGGAATCCCCATTTTTCCGCTATTTTTGCACCTACCAGCTCGTGATTTGTTCCTTCAACCATCTGTTCAATAATCTGAAACGGAATACTCTTTGCAGCACTGATTGTAACCAGCTGATCCATTATTCCGGTATTGGCGGAAGCAAAAACAATCTTGCCTATATCATGGAGCAGACCGTTTACATACGAATCAGCAGCAATTGACTTGTCGCCTGAAGAATAGTTTTTGGCCAGGTAGAATGAATAAAACGCTACTTTGTTTGAATGTTTCCACAACTTCTTTTTTTCAGTTGTATTCTCACCGAGAATCTTCATCGAACCGAGCGAGAACAAAAGCTGCTTTACGCCTTGCATACCGATGAGCTTAACGGCATCAGTAACATTCTGACAAAGGTTTACCGGACGGAACGCCGCTGAATTTACAAGTTTTAGCAAATCGGCGGTAAGTGCCACGTCTCCGCTTATCTGCTTGGCAACATCCGAGATTTCAGAATCAGGATTATCGATCAGCCGGTTTATGTTCACGATGTTTTCTGGAAAAGACGGCAGTTCGTTTATGAGTGAAATAAGTTTTTTTGAAATTTCGTCAAAATTTTCCTTTGTCTTGCTGGAAAACGGCAGTTCAATGCGCACATCGGTTTCATTATCATCCACAAGCACGGAATAATCATCTTCCGTAACACCGATTTTTTTCAGCATAAGAATCATAATTATAAGTCCGAGACCTGAACCTTCCGTTTCATCAACGATGGTGTTCATGGCATCCTGCATATTCTTGTACTGCTGTGCACGGCAGAGCTTGTCGTGAATTCTTTTGAATTCAA
The DNA here is from genome assembly GCA_002308875.1 of Treponema sp. UBA1240. Taxonomy (GTDB): domain Bacteria; phylum Spirochaetota; class Spirochaetia; order Treponematales; family Treponemataceae; genus UBA1240. The sequence continues at coordinate 3,538 of DBWK01000107.1, read as the reverse complement.
AAACCGTAAGTTTGCAGTTATTTTTTACATCAATTCTGATTCTGCTGTTTTTTGCCCACAATGAAACTTTTATGTAAAGTCCTTCGTCTCTCTGCTTTTGCAGATACGGGTCTACGTTTCCGAATGTTTCTTTCTTAAAGTTTATCATCCCTTTTTCATAGTCTGCAGGATTAAAGATGTCGAGATTTTTCTGACGGAAATATATTCTTTTTGTATTTGCTTTTTTAGCATTTGTAGTCAGCTCACTTACGCAATAGACAAGATAATCGGTCATATGCGTCTGTCCGATATATTTCAAAAACAAAGTTAATGTTTCCGTAATATACACTTCCATTTCGTGCGTCAGCATATATGTGGTGATTGTGAGCGGAATTCCTGCCTGCGCAGCTCTTTTAACTTTTTCTTTATCCACAGTAATACGATTTTGTTCTGGCATAACTTATACTTAAGTTTATCACACTAATTTGAAAAAAACAAATATTTTCTTAAAAACACATTAAAAAGGTTGAGATGATATTTTTTTTCAATTATTATGTACTGAGTATGAGTAATTACTTTATAAGCCAACTGCTGGTCTGCCTGCTTATGCTTCCCGCGCTGCTGCGAATACTGATAAGCAACCGCAAACAAAAAGATACGCTGATTATTTTTGCGCCGGTCGCTTTTTTTATGTCGCTTGTGCTTGTACCCGCATTTGAACTGACTTTTTCCATACTGCTGCTAATTATTGAAAGCACACTTATTTTTATCGTCAATATTCCGTCATTGAACAGATATTCCAAAAAACTTTACATAGATTCTTTTTCACCGATTTATATCACATTTACAAGCATTTTGTCCGTTGCGTTCATATTGATTGTTATTTTTCTTTTTATGAACAGACCGGAACCCATGCCGCATTCTGAAACAATACCAGACATAAAAAAAACAGTCTTTCGCATGGAAGGAACACATTCTAACGGTTTTTCGGAAAGCGACAGGGCGTTCTTTTTGCCGGACGCTGTTTTTTATACTGTTGAAAACAACAATGAGACAACCGACAATCCTGTAGTTGTTTTTCTTACTGATGTTTACACTGTGTTCCGCGGGAACGAGGCAACTGTTACAATGCTTACAGAACGGCAAAATATTGTTATTGCCGGTGATTTTTTCTGTAAAGACGGGAAATACACAGATTCCAGTGTTTTTAACCGCGATGCAAGGTCGTTTTACCTGCGATATCTTAAACAAAAGGAAAGTCCGGACATAAAAAAATCAGAAACATACTGGAAATCTTTAAAAAAATCAGAACTTGCCGCACTGCTCTCCTTCGCAAAACAGCGGTACACAGGGCATAAAATTTTCATAATTGCAGACGGACTTTCCGCAAAAGCCGCCGAAGAATATGTAAGTTCGCAGGCAGCTGACATAAAACTGCTTGCTTTGGATGAATCAATTACCGGTTACATTCCTGGCTACGGGAACTATGCGGTGTTGGAACCGTTTTTTTATGATAAAAAGGCTTTGAAAAAAACAAGCGGCTGGATTCAGGCGCAGCAGATTGCAGAGATGGTGGAGCAATTCAAATGAAATTACAGGAACTTGACGAATATTTCAGAACAATACTTAAAATAAGCGACTTTTCTTCCGACCCGTCACAAAACGGTATTCAGGTGGAAAACAGCCGTAAGGAAGTAAACAAAATTGCATTTGCCGTGGATGCCTGTGCGGAAACAATCAGCAGATCAGCAAAAGAAAACGCCGATATGCTGTTTGTTCATCACGGACTTTTTTGGGGACACGAGCAGGTTTTGACCGGCATTCACTACAAGCGGATTCGGGAACTTATTGTCAATGACATTGCTTTGTATGCATGCCACATTCCTCTGGATGCAAATGACCCGAACGGCAACAATTACGGGATAGCGGCACGTTTAAAGCTTAAAGAGCTTAAGCCTTTTGGAATTTGGCACGACATGGTAATAGGCGTTATGGGCAAATTTGAAAAACCTGTTACCATTGATTATGTTGCAAGTACAATGTTTCCCAATGGCGAAAAACCTGTTGCAGTACTGCCATTCGGTAAAAAGCAGATTGAAACCGTTGCAATTATTTCCGGCGGTGCGGGCGAAGACGTTTACCAGGCAAATGAAGCCGGTGCAGACTTGTACATAACCGGCGAAATTGAACATGAGCTTTACCATCCGATTTTGGAAATGGGCATAAACGTAATCGCAGGCGGACATTATCAGACAGAAACAGTAGGTGTTTCGCTGGTTGCAAAAAAGATTCAGTCTGAACTCAGTATAGAAACCGTTTTCATTGACGTACCGACAGGCATGTGAGGGAG
>DBWK01000107.1:295-1174 GCA_002308875.1 Treponema sp. UBA1240 | reverse complement strand
AAATACAACAAAAGAAAGGATTCTGCCGTTCAGTTTTTCAGTATTTGTTATACTGGCAGATCAAATTTCAAAATTTTTGGTTGAAAAGTATATTCCGCTCAGAACAATCAAGTTCTCTTTTTTCGGCGACTTTCTCAGGATTATTCACGTTACGAATACAGGAGCCGCATTCAGTATGGGCGACTCAATGTCCGCCGTAAAGCATCTGATTGTACTATGCGTTGTTCCTCTGATACTGTTGATTGCGCTGATTATTTTCTGCATAAAATCAGACGATTTTTCCAAATTTCAGCGGTGGCTCATTGCCGGAATTGTTGGCGGCGGTTTTGGTAACCTTATAGACCGCTTTTTAAGACCGAACGGTGTTGTAGATTTTATCGATGTAAAATTCTACAATCTGTTCGGACTTGAGCGCTGGCCCACATTCAACATTGCGGATTCTTTCGTTCTTGTATGTATTATTATTCTTGCAATTTCATATATAAAGACTGTAATTGATGAATCAAAACAAAAAAAACAGGAGAATCAAACATGAACAAAAAACAGAATACGATATTCTTCGTTCTTTTTGGAACTGTTGCAAACATATTTCTTTCGTTCCTTTTTATAATACTTTTTATAATTCTCGGAATAAAATTTTTTGGCCCGCAGAACTCCACCATGGTTTTAGCCATAAGCTTTTTGGCAGGAATGCTGCTTGGAATGTTTGTATACAGAAAACTCGGTGAATGGGTTATCCGCAAGTTCAATCTCGAAGACAAGCTCGACCCGATTTTTGTAAAGAACCGAAAAAGCAGAAAAGACTAAATACGATTTCAGGTTTAATAAAAAAAGCCGCCCCTCGTAAGAAGGACGGCTTTTTGTTTTAGTTGTGGCTTA
>DBWK01000107.1:0-272 GCA_002308875.1 Treponema sp. UBA1240 | reverse complement strand
CCCCATGGGTTTTCAGTTGGATAGCGTACTCCAGCGGGCTGGTTGTAGCCGATTTCGTCTACATCTACACCAATGTATTTGAATACTTCGAACAGTTCCTTTCCAAAATGTCCGAATGCAACGGCACCGTGGTGCGGGAAGTTCTTTTCGATAAGTACGTGGCGGTAGAAGCGTCCCATTTCTGGAATCGCGAAAATACCGATTCCACCGAATGAGCGTGTTGCAACCGGTAATACTTCACCCTGAGCAATGTATGCACGGAGTTTGGTATC
>DBWK01000110.1 GCA_002308875.1 Treponema sp. UBA1240 | reverse complement strand
GCAACTGCTTCAATTTCAACAAGCGCGTTCTTTGGCAATGCCGAAACTTCAAAGCAGCTTCTTGCAGGCTTGTTTACAAAATATTTTTCATAAACAGCATTGAATGCAGTAAAATCTTTTATATTAGCTAAAAAGCATGTTGTCTTTACAACCTTGGCAAAATCAGTTCCGGCCGCTTTTAAAATTTCACCAAGATTTTTGATTGCACGCTCGCTCTGTTCTTCGATTGTTGTTCCTTCTATTGCGCCGTTTTCCGGGTTGAGCGGAATTTGCCCTGAAGTGTATACGAAGCCGTTTGCAACGATTGCCTGAGAATATGGCCCGATTGCGGCTGGTGCTGCTTTAGTTTCTATTGCTTTCATATATGCTCCCTTTTGTGCTTCTGCGCACAATATACCTAGTGATTCTATGGGTGATAATATTTCGTTTCTAAGCATCATGTCAATTATTCATGGCAAAGTTGCCGCTTTCTTTTGTCAGAGATAAAACCCTTAAAGTTAAAGTCTATATTTGCAATAGGATTTTTATATACATATTTTTTTTTGATAATTCCTATAAAAAAGTTATATTAGACAAGTTTTTTGATTTCTTGTATACCCACTACAACACTAGGTTATATGAGTTGTACGAATTATGAGTGAAAAAATCATAACAGTTGATTCTGAAAAAATTCAAAAGCTTGCCTCAAAGATTTTTGTAGCATCTGGTCTTAATAAATCTGATGCGGACACTGTCGCTGATAATCTTGTGCAAGCAGAAATGCGCGGAATTCGTTCCCACGGTCTTGTTCAAGTGGCTAATTATTCAACATTTATGCGGAACGGAAAAATCAATGTGAATGCGGATATAAAGCTGCTTTCTGAAAGCATTTCTACACTCGCTTTTGATGCTGATTTTGCGCCTGGTGCTGTTGCAGGAAAGCATGCGATGGAGCGGACGCTTGAAAAAGCAAAAGCAACTGGTGTTGCGGTTGCTACAGTCAAAAATGGTACTCATTTCGGTTTTGCCGCATATTACGCTTTGGATGCAATAAAAGAGAACATGATTGGGCTTGCATTTACCAGTTCAAGTTTTCTCGTTGCTCCGTTTGGCGGCTATGAGCGAGTTCAAGGAACTAATCCAATTTGTATAGCTGTTCCTGCAAAAAATAAACGTCCTGTTGTGTTTGATGCTGCAACAAGCAATGCGGCCTACAATAAATCATTTTTTGCTTATACAGAAGGGCGTTCAATTCCAGATGATTGGGGCTTGGATTCAAGCGGCAACAAAACTACAAACCCTGCTGATATTGTGAAGAAAGGCGGTGCGCTTTTGCCTTTCGGCGGATATAAGGGTTATGGTCTTGGCTTTATCATTTCGATTTTAACAACGGTTTTAAGCGGCACCGCAATTGCGGCAGACGCTGATGGCTCAATCATTGAAAAAACTAATGGAATCGGATTTAACTTTGCGGCAATTGATATTTCACGTTTCGTTGATGTTGATGCATTCAGAAAGACTGTCAGCTTATCAATTGACAGAATTAAGCAGTCCAAGAAACAGAACGGAGTTGAAGAAATCTATATACCTGGTGAAATCGAATGGAACTTGTATGAAAAATCAAAGAAAGATGGGCTTGTTCTGTACAACGGAGTTGCATCTGAAATAACAAGAACAATTCAAGAGCTTGGGCTTGATGATTCTCTTGAAAATGTGCGTATCGGATAAAATCCTAGTTTTCTAGGTGAAAATATTAAGAATGTATCATTTGGAGGTACTTTATGAAAAGAAATTTATTTGGATTTATGGCACTCAGTTTTTTGATGATTGGAATGATGTCTTTTGTTTCATGTAACAAGAAAAATGCGAAAAGCGGTATTGAATATACTTTGAAGATGGGCAAACAAGTAACGCAGCAGTTCATCAGCCCTTTGGTTCAGATTGCAGATGAGCATAAATTCTTTGAAGATTATAATCTTGCAATTAATATTGAGCTTGTTGACCGTTCCGGCTCATTTGAAGCCGTAAGTGCCGGTAAGCTTGATTTCATTACATTTGAGCTTGTTCCTCATTTGAGTTACGGTGCACAAGGCGCAGACGAAATTCTGTTCGGCGGCACTCTTACCGGCGGTATGGCTGTAATGGCAAACAAAAATGTTGCAGAAGAAGTAAAGGATATCCACAACTGGAAAGGCAAGACTATCGGCGTAAAACTGCTTTCAACTTCAGAGCTTGTCTCAAAATATGTGCTTCGTGAAGAATACGGCTTCAAGATTGATGATGAAGTTCAGTATAAATTTTTCAATGAAAATGAACCTTTGATTGCGGCTGTTTCAAAAGGTGCTGTTGATATTGCGTTTGTCAGCGCATCTTATGTTGAAAGCGCAATCTCTCAAGGTGTTGTGTACCTTTTCCCGGAAGTTGACCTTCAGAAAGATTACATCTGCTGCCGTCAGGTTGCAAACGGAACAGCATTCACAAAAAACAAAGAGGCTTTTAAGCGGCTTCTGAAAGGTGAAATCCGTGCTTACAAAATCTATTTGGAAGATGAAAAAGAAGCTGTTGATTCGATTGTCCGTGCAACACATCAGGATGAAGATTTTGTAAGAAGAACATATTACAGCCCGGAAACAAGCCAGGGTGCAAGATATAACCCCGACCCGAACTTTAACGGCGTGGTCGGCGATTACCAGATTTTGCTTGACTGGGATTATGTTCCGCATGGCATTGAGCTTCATGAATTCTACAATATTTCAGTATATGCGGATGCATTGAAGGAAGTTATTGACGAATTTCCGGATGAACAGTTCTACAAAGATATGTGGGCTTATTTTCTTGAAAACAATAACAAGCACCCTGAATTCAACTATACGAACTTATAAAAAATATGTGAGGTATTATGCTTACAATTAAGACACCAGAAGTTTACATAAATGAAATTGGAATTAGTTCTAAGGCAGGGGAACATATCTCAAAAATAGGAAAGAATCCGCTGATAATTGCTGGAGAAAAGGCTAAAAATGCTGTTGGATCAGAATTTTTCAATTCGCTTGAAAAAAACGGCATTTCAGCAAAGAATGTAGAACTTTTTACAGGCTACCCGTCTCAAAGGCAGTTCGATTTTTATGCAGAAAAAGCCCGCAAAGCAAAAGCTGACATAATCATAGGAATTGGCGGCGGAAGGGTTCTTGATACAGCAAAAGCCGCTGCTGATATTTTAAGCCTGCCCGCTGTCACTGTTCCGACTGTTGCCGCAACTTGCGCTGCATGGGCGGCAATCTCGATTCAGTATGATGATGAAGGCGGTTACGTCAAGACTAGGCAGAACAAGCAGTCTGCACAGCTTATTATTGCCGACCCCAAGGTGATTTTTTCAGCACCGGAAAGATATTTGTTTTCTGGTGTTGTAGACACTTTTGCAAAGTTTTACGAAATCCGGCCTACAACTGAATTCTTTCCAGATGATGTTCCTTCTGCAATTGCGTTGAAATCGGCAGAAATTGCCTTTGAAAATCTTGAAAGAGATACATTCAAAGCAATATATGATTCTAAAAAAGGCATTTTTGGAACAGCTGCAAAAAATGTGATTGATGCAATAATCTACCTTGCCGGTTTTGCAGGCAGTTTCCGGGGCGAACACGGTCATTACAGTTTTGCTCATCCGTTTTATCACACTTCGACACGGCTTCATCATACGAACATCAAGCTGCATGGCGAAAAAGTTGCATTCGGAATTATAACTCAGCTTGTGCTTGAAGGAAAATCTGATTCAGAAATATTTGAAGCGATACGGCTTTTCTATCGTTTTGAAAATGCACATGTCCTTGAGGATTTTTCGCTTGTAACTGAAAAGGATTTGGATTTTATTGCAGAACAAGTGCCCGAAATCTTTGCTTATGTTCCATATAAAGAAAAAGCGGCAATAAAAAGCGCTTTGCTGAAAGCTGATTATCTTACAAAGGAATTCTGGAGGCGGAAATGAGCGTTAAACCGAGAACAAGCATTGAAACGCTTCCGCCATACCGTGCAGCGCGGAGCGTGGAAACTTTGAAGCGCGAATATGGGCTGAAAAGCATAACGAAGCTTGCCGCAAATGAAAATACTTTCGGTTTTTCTAAAAATGTGTGGAAAGCTTTGAAGCAAATCAGCTCGCAATATCCAGATGGAAGCGCATATAATCTGCGCTCCGAACTTGCAAAGAAGTTTAGCCTTCCGCTTGAGAACATAGTTTTGGGCAACGGCTCTTTTGAGCTTTTGTATCTTGCAGGAATTGCTTACTTGAATCAGGGTGATGAAACTATCGCCGCATTGCCAAGTTTCGGCTGGTACAAAAGTGTAACGCAGATTCTAGGCGCAAACTTTACAGGTGTTCCGTTAAAAGATTTTCATGTTGATTTGACGGCGATTGCCGGCGCAGTGACAGAAAAGACAAAGATTATTTGGCTGTGCAATCCGAATAACCCGACTGGAACGATTTTTACGCAGTCAGAACTGGAAAATTTCCTTCAAAAGATTCCGGACCGTGTTCTTGTAATTCTTGATGAAGCTTACATTGATTATGTTGAAGAAAAAGATTTTCCTGATTCAATTCCGCTTCTGAAAAAGCATGACAATATTCTGATTCTGCGCACATTTTCAAAGACAGAAGGGCTTGCCGGATTCCGTGTGGGCTACGGTTTTGCAGATGAGAAAATTATTTCTTCATTGAACAAAGTCCGGATACCTTCAAACGTGAATTCGCCTGCGCAATATGCTGCCCTTGCTTCTTTGCATGATGAATCATTCAAAGAACGGACTTTGAAGAATGCGCATGAACAAAAACAGGTGTATTACAAAGTGTTTGACGAATTCGGTTTTTCTTATGTCATTTCCAATACGAATTTCATCTTTTTTGATGTAGGGCGCAATGCTGATTCGGTAGTTGAGGAATTTCTCAAAGAAGGAATACTGCTTAGAAGCGGTTCTGAATATGGATTTCCGACAATGATCCGTCTGACAATTGGGAGGCCGGAAGAGAACAGCCGTGTGATTGCGGTTTTAAGAAAATTTTTTGGAGGCAAGAATGTCTGAAGCAAATCTTGAACCGCTTATTGAAATTGAAAATCTT
>DBWK01000051.1:5197-9555 GCA_002308875.1 Treponema sp. UBA1240 | reverse complement strand
CAGCCATACCGATTGTAAGAATCATACCTGCAATGCCCGCGAGTGTAAGCGTAAGTCCGAGTGCCGAAAGAACACTGAACATAATGTAAATGTTCAGAATCTGTGCAATAACCGCATTTATACCGGCTGCATGATAATATACAATCATGAAAATCAAAACAAGCAAAAGACCGATAACCAAAGCTCTCAAACCCTGCTGAATATAAGTCGCTCCGAGTGAAGCACCTACAACCTGCTGGTTTTCAATTTCAAGAGGAACACTCAACCATGCTGTTTCCAAAACTTTTTTAAGGTTCTGAGCTTCGTCAAGGTTAAAGCCGCTTATTGCAACACGGCCACCACCGATTGCTTCCTGAATTGTAGCGCTTGACTTAATTTTGTTATCTGAAACAATCGCAAGATTGTCACCAACATGCGCTGCTGTGTATTCGGCAAAAATGTCGGCGCCTTCAGAATCAAGAACAAAATTTACCTGAGGTTTTCCAACATTGTCACTTCCAATTTCTGCGGATTTAATATGTTTTCCGTCCAGTACGGGAGTTTTGTCTACAACAAGATAACCGCGTCTTTCATCAAGTCCGTAATCATCCTTTGTATAACTTCCCAAAACTTCAGTTCCTTCGGGAATAAGTGACGGATTAATGAGGTTTCCGTTTGCATCAAAAACATTTTCAGGATTTGAATAGTAATAATTATTGAAAGAATTTGAAGCTTCGGTATTTACCGCTCTGAAATTCAGAATACCTTTACCCATTACAATGGAGTTAATCTGATTAGCTTCAGCTGCGCCCGGAATTTCAACATAAATTCTGTCAGTTCCCTGACGGCGGATAACCGGCTCCGTAAGACCAAAACGGTCAATACGACCTTTTAGTGTATCAATCGCCTGAGTCATTGCATGTTCCCTAAACTCATCAGGACTTTCTGTTGTATAACCTTCCTGCGAAGCAAGAGCCGCATCCAAATCAGCGCGGATAACAATACTCATACCACCTGAAAGATCAAGACCAAGCTTTACTGAACCGTCATACAGGCTTTTAGCTTTCAGAATATCGTCACGATATTTTGCTTCAATTGTTGTAATCAGCTCTTTTTCAGTAGGATAACCTGCAAGCAGAGAACCTAAAGTCCAGGTTTTAGGTGCAGTTTTACCAAGAAGTTTATAATTTTTTCTTGCAGTTTTTTCCAAATAGGAAAATTGTTCCGGAACTTCACCGGAAGCATTTGAACGAACAGCCGCAGTCAATGTTTTTATATCAGCCACAGCCATTACATGTGAATAATCCTTTATCTTTTCAAGTGAACCAAGTGCTAATGTCTGTTCATCTTTTGGTGTAAACGCATACCAACCGATAGACGACCAAAGAAAAGCGAAACAAACACCAAGAACAACAAGAATAAGAATAAAACGACTTCGCTTACTCATACTCTTTTTCCTCTATTTATTTTTCTTCAGATTTATCTGTATCAGTTTTTTCTTCTACAGCTTTATCCTTGCCTTTTTTTGAAGTTTCTTCTTTTTCAGTTTTTTCTGTAACCAAAGAAGCTATGGCAGAGCGGCTAAATTCAATCTTTGTATTGTCATCAACTTTAACAATAACAGTATTTTCTTTTGTTGAACTTATAACACCGTGAATACCGCCGATTGTTACAATTTTGTCACCTTTTTTAAGGGCTGCAATCATCTTCTCAGTTTCTTTCTGTTTTTTACTCTGAGGTCTGATAAGCAGAAAATAAAATATTACAAAAACAAGTAGTAAGGGGAGCATTGAAACAAGACTTCCCAAGCCTGTTGCTGTCTGTGCAGCAGAAGTTAATGGCATAAAAACCTTCCTTATTTTTTTTAAACTGGTCTTAATAAATTACATTATAGTTTGGCTCAAGTCAAGGGCAGTATAACTTACGACTTGCAAATTTGGATTTTGTAATATACTATTTAAGAATTGAAAATATGTTACAACACAGGTCTTTTCAGCTGAAAAAGAGTCCTGCCATAATCTGGAGAAACAAACATGCAACCTACACTATTGGTTTTAGCTGCCGGTATGGGCAGCAGATACGGCGGAATAAAGCAGATTGACGCCGTAGGACAGAACGGCGAAACACTGCTGGATTTCGGAACATACGATGCAAAAAAAAGCGGTTTTGGAAAAGTAGTTTTTATTATCCGCAAAGATATTGAAAAAGATTTCAGGGAACGGCTGTTCGACAGAATTGCAAAGAATTTTGACGCCGAATACGTTTTTCAGGAAAAAACAAGTCTGCTTTCCGCAGAACAGGTTACAAAAATTTCAGGTCGGGAAAAGCCATGGGGCACAATTCACGCCGTTTTATGCGCGGAACAGGCAATAAAAACACCGTTTGCGGTAATTAATTCTGACGATTATTACGGCAGACAAGGCTTTGAAACAATAGCAAAACACCTTTGCGCACTCTCCAATAATGATACCGAACACGCAATGGTAGCATACGAACTTGCAAATACAATGAGCAAAAATGGAACTGTTTCCCGCGGCATACCGCTTGTAAAAGACGGCTATCTTGTTTCAATGCGTGAACATACAAAAATCGGCTACGAAAACAATAAAATCATCAGCAGACTTGGAGATGAAGTTTTTGAGTTCACGGGCAAAGAACCAGTTTCAATGAATTTCTTTGGTTTTACACCTAAAGCGTTTGAAGGTTTTCACATCTATTGGGATAACTTTATCGCTAAAAACCTTGAAGCTCCCAAAACAGAAGCACTTCTGCCGGAAGCAGCAGGTCTGCTTGTTTCTGAAAATCTTGGAAAACTCAAAGTGTACACATCGGGTGAACAATGGTTCGGTATGACCTATTCGGAAGACAGGGAAAACGTAAAGAAAGAGATTGCCGCAAAGATAAAATCCGGTTATTATCCCGAGATTTTGTGGGATAGACAATAACTGTAATAAGTATCTGACACTACAAAAAAAAGACCGGATAACCGGTCTTTTTTTTTATTCAATATCACCCAAAACCGAATACTTTTTTTGGAGTTCAGCGTCGGCAACTTTCAGTTCCGCCTCGGAAGGGAGCCATTTGTATTCTTCCACGGAACCGTTTTTCCATGCTTTTATGAACTTTCCCAAATCAACTTTAACCGGCGTAATTGTTTCATCTATATGCGTTATGTACCAGCGTTTTTTTAAGAATTCTAACGTTAAAACCGCTTCGTGTTTTTCAACGGAAATACCTTCTTCCTGTAAATTTGAAAGCAAATAGAACGAAGCGTTTACAAGTGCCTTTTCACCGGCTTTTACGTCCAAAGCTTCTCTGCCGGTATTCCGTATGTATTCGGCACTCAAATCCGCGGGTTTGCCGTCTATTAAAAGTCTTGTAATGCCAAAAACACCAGCTTTTTCCAAATCGGGCATCAGCAACCACTGCGCCGGCGTAAAAATACCGGGACCACTGCCGTAGTAAGCCTGCATTTTGCCGGTAACATAAATCTGCGAAACAACGTTTGTTATTGCTTTTGTGTCACGACCGGCAAGGCAGGCACCCACAATGTCATCATACAAGTGATTGTAACCGGCATAATACGATTCAACGGTTTCAAACGGTGTAAGTCCTTTTGTTGTTGGGGTTGATTTTATCGAGCTTAAGGTGGATGCTGCAAAGGCAAGAAGACAAACCATTATAACTGATACAGCGCTGATTGCACCGATATGCTTTTTAAAAAAGCGCAGCCGCTTTACGGACGCAGTCTGTTTTTTAAGGAACTTTGCAAGAACATCGGATGGATTTTGCGCATTTTCTTCTATATAATATAAAGAATCTATTTCCAGCGACAAAAAATCAAGCAAACGCGCCACAGTCGGCCGGAATTTCTTTTTGCCGTCAAGGCAGTTATTGATTTTTTCCGCGAGCTCCGGCTTTAGCGATGCATAATACTGAACAGGAACAAAGTTACAGTCGCAGTAATCCTCAGCAATATCATCTATGTTTTTTGCGGGGAAAGCCGTCCGGCACGTTAAAATCGTATACAAATACGCGGCACAAGTCAGCGAAAAAGTTTCCTCATACGGCAGCAAAGGCTGCTTCCATGAATAATAGTATTCGGCAACCAATTCCTGAGAACGGATTGAAAGCGAACGATTAAGAATTATGTCCGGCAGAAAAAGGAAAGAACCGTCAGCACCACATACTATTCCAAGCGGGCCGGAATTTGGAATCTTTACTTTTTGTGCAGCGGCGCTTTTTACCGCTTGTATCAATGCAACAACAGTATTCCAGTATTTTTTCTGTATTTCGTTAGGTTTTATGCAGACATCGCCGCCTGCGGAATTTTGAATTTCACACAGAATATCGTACAGCGTTGTTCCCGAAAAAGAGTC
>DBWK01000051.1:1330-5057 GCA_002308875.1 Treponema sp. UBA1240 | reverse complement strand
AGAATGTTCTGCATATTCAAATCCTAAAACTACCGTCCGTTTGAAGAATACATATACTTAAAGTATTCCATGTCGGTACTGTATGTGGCGTCGAACTTGGGCATTGTTTCCTTGTAGGATTCAAGGCTCTTCCAGAACGCGTAGAATTCCGGCGCCTTTGAATAAGCTTCGGCATAAATTCTGGAAGCTTCCGCATCAGCAGTACCCTTTATTTCCTCAGATTTTTTGTAAGCTTCTGACAAAATCGAGCGTTTTTCGTTTTCAAGTTTACCGAACCATTCGGATTTTTTACCTTCACCGTGTGAACGATAATACTGTGCAATCTGATTGCGGTCTTTTATCATTCTGTTGTAAACACTCTCGGTCATTTCGTCCGAGTATTTGATTTGGCGCGGAACAATGTCAATGAGCTCAATTCCATATTCTTCCAGTGTTTTGCTGGCTTCCTGCGCCATTTCAAGACTAAGCTGGCGGCGGCCTTTTTTTACTTCCTCATTTGCAACCGCCGAAGTTTCCGGTCCGGCAACAGCTTCGTTGCTGTCATCTTCAATCGTTACAGGCTGAACAGTCTGTTCCACACTGTTAATGTTGTTAGTTGAACGGACAACCTCGCTCAAAGGATTCTGCGCAATAACCATTCGGGTCGCAGAATCGATAATATCGCTCAAGCGGTTGTAGGCAATATCCAGCGTTTTGTATGACTGGTAAAAAAGCTTTGGGTCTTTAATCCGCCAGCGGCTTGTGGTATCTACGATAATGTACTGGTTTTCATTTGTCGGCATAGGCTGAGGGTCGCCGTCCAATGAGAGTATCATTTTTGGATATGTAACAACTTCATCTATTACCGGGAGCTTAAAATGCAGACCTGCATCTGTGTGAGACGCAACAATCTGACCAAAACGGGTTACAACTACCTGTTCCCGTTCATCAACAACAAAGAACGGCCCGAGCATAATAAAAAGAACTGCAAGTAATGCCAGAACAAAAAGCGTAATCAATGTTTTTTTCATCAGTTAGCTCCTTTGTTTGAAAGATTTTTTACAGGAAGCATATTTTCAAGTTTGTGGTCTATGAGAGAAGTATTTTCGTGCGCATTGAATATTGTTTCCATAGCTTCAAGATACAAACGTTCCCGCGTAACTTCGGGTGCCTTGCGGTATTCTTCGTAAACGGCGTTAAAACGGGCAACGTCACCTTTTGCCTTGTTTACACGTTCTGCGGCATAACCCTGTGCAATGAGAATCTGCTGGTCAGCCTCACCTTTTGCCTTAGGAATTTCGGCGTTATAGGCTTCTTTTCCTTCATTTATAAAGCGGTTCATATCCTGAATAGCTTTGTTTACGTCATCAAATGCATCCTGAACACCTGCGGGTGGAACAATGTTCTGCAGACGGACTGTGTTTACAGTGATTCCAAGCCCCAGCTGCTGAAAATTATCGTTCATCAAATCCAGGGCGGCGTTTTGAATTGCGGAACGCTCAGAACCCATAATGTCGAGAATTGCGCGGTCGCCTACAAGCGTATTAAGAACGGACTGCGAAATATCACGGATTGTCTGGCGGCATTCTTTTACGTTAAAGAGCCACGCTACAGGGTCAACAATGCGGTACTGAATAATCCATTCCACGTCTACAATGTTCAAATCACCTGTAAGCATGGTGGATTCTTTTGTTATGTTATTCTTGTACTGATTAACCTGACCGGCCTTTATCGTCTGAAAACCGAACTGCTCGGTCTGAACAACCTTTACGGGAACATTGTAGCTTTTATCAATGCCGAACGGCAGCTTTACATGAAGCCCCGCACCAACCGTCTTATAATATTTTCCGAATCTGGTAATAACTGCCTGCTCGGTATCATCAACCTTGAACATCCCTGTATAAACAAGGGTAAGCGCAATAATAGCGGCAAGCACAATCAGAACCAGAGATGTATTCTTAATTTTTCTGAAAACAGAACCTGCTTTTCCTTCCATTACAACCTCCAAATCTAAAAATCGTACATTGTACTAAAGGTACTAAAAATACTGTTTGAAAACAAGACCAATTTTTAAGCAAACAACTTGAGCAGCTGCGAAAAATCGTCTATCCGGTATTCGGCTGCAACATCAGAGCCAAAGCCGTAAGATGCCCAGACGAACGGAATACCAGCCTGCTTGCAGGAATCAGCATCGGATTGTGTATCACCGACGTATACGGGATTATTAAGATTATTCCGGGCCTTTACAAGCAAAAGGTTTTCGGTTTTGTTCTTTCCGTTGTTACCGAAGCATTCAAAGTCGGTTATGTACTGTGTAATATTGTTCTTTTCCATAACAAGCTCGCAATAGCCTTTCTGACAGTTTGAAACAATAAACAGTCTGTGTTTTTCGGAAAGCTTTTGTATGGTATCAACTACATGAGGATACGCAAGATTGCCGGTTGCAGCGGAAATTTCAGCCTGTTCTTCTTTGCAGCAAACTTTCATAAGTACATCTTTCTGCTGTTCTGTAAGAGAGGGGAACAAATTGTCGGCTATAACCTTCATTGTTTTGCCGAACTGACCTTTAAGTATCTGCCCCGTTACTTCGGCAATCTGCGGAAAGTTATTGCGGATTGCCCTGTTCCAGCCTTTTGCGACAATTTCGGTTGTATCCCATATTGTGCCGTCAATGTCAAAAATAATTCCGTCAGTGATCATACCGCAAGAGTTTACAGGATTCGGCGGAAAAGTTCAAACAGAACTCCTGCCTGCCAGGAACATTTTTCTGCCAAGGAGATTGTTAGTATCTCAATCATCCTTTATATACTATATTATTTGTCCGTATATAATGTCCTTCCTGGATTGCGGCAATTGCAGCTATTGTGCAGACGACTGGAGCTGTATAACGAATTTCAAGGAAAGGAAGAGTCAATGGAAAGATAAATGCTAAAAGCCCGGTTATTTTATTCAAAATAGAATGAACAAAAACAATTCTTTTGTATTTTATCAAGGCGGATACAATGTTTACAGCCTTGATTACTGCAATAAACGCAATCCATATATAAAGCCATTTTTCAATTTTCATGACAGGAAGTAACTTTATAAGGCAAACTGTTACAAAAATACAATCTGCAATTGAATCAAATTTTGAACCAAATTCACTTGTCTTTCCTGTTTTTCGCGCGACAGTTCCGTCAATCATATCGGATAAACCTGCAGAGATGTACAGAGTATAGAATAATTTTGATAATGGAGAAACAAACAGCAAAGCGATGCTGCAAAGGATTCTTATACCGGTGATTATATTAGCCATGGCGTCGTTTGTTATTGTTCATCCTTTTCCACTTTCATCGGGATGAAAAAGTGACTTTTACATTATATTGAAAGCCTTATAACATTATCCTGCAAGGCTTACAACAAAATATTTTAAAGCTTGTAACAAAATGTTTTAAGCCTTGCAACAAAATATTTTAAGGCTTGTAATAAAATGTTTTAAGACTTGTAATAAAATATTTTAAGTAAGTAAAGGGAGCATAACCTAATTAGATTAGGAATTCGCATTCCCAAAAAGCGGGCAAAAGCAGATTTTTACTGCTTTTTACAATTGATAGAATACCATAAAAACCGGAAAAAAACAAGTTTATCGAGTTGCAAAAAACCGCCTAATTGCTAAAAACGTTTTTTTTCGATATTATGCAAAAAACGGAGTTGCTATGTCAGATTTAAGTAAAATGCGAAACATCGGTATTATGGCTCACATAGATGC
>DBWK01000051.1:0-1229 GCA_002308875.1 Treponema sp. UBA1240 | reverse complement strand
GGAATTACCATTCAGAGCGCGGCAACCACCACATACTGGAGAGGTTATCAGATAAACCTGATTGATACTCCCGGACATGTTGATTTTACCGCTGAAGTTGAACGTTCACTCCGTGTTCTCGACGGCGCGGTTGCCGTTTTGTGCGCTGTAGGCGGTGTTCAGCCGCAGACCGAAACCGTATGGCGCCAGGCGGACACATACAAAGTACCGAGAATCTGCTTTGTAAACAAAATGGACAGAATCGGCGCGGATTACTTTGGCGCAATCGACGAAGTACGCGAAAAATTCAAAGCGAATCCGGTAGCACTGCAAATCCCGATTGGCAAAGAAAGCAACTTTGAAGGCATCATAGACCTTATCAAAATGAAAGAATACCGCTTTAGTCCCGAAGACGAAGGCGAAACAATCATAGAAAGCGACATTGATTCTTCCCGGCTTGAAGAAGCACAGAGCTGGCGCGAAAAACTTCTGGACGAAGTTGCTGCCGGCAATGACGAAATTGCGGAACTCTATCTTGGCGGCGAAGAAATACCGCCTGAAACAATCCGCAAAGAAATTCGACGCCGTACCATAGCGCAGGAACTTGTTCCGTTTTTATGCGGCTCGGCAAGAAAAAACTGCGCTGTTCAGCCGGTTATAGACGCAATTGTAGATTATCTTCCAGCCCCGGACGAAATTCCGCCCGCAACGGCTTTTCACCTTAAAAAAGAAGAAGAAGTTCAGGTTCCGTGTGATCCCGAAGCAAAAGCACCAGCCGGTCTTGTATTCAAGATTCAGTATGATAAGGAAATGGGGTCGCTTTGCTACGTAAGAATGTACGCTGGCAAAATAAAGACCGGTGAGCAGGTTTTTAACTCCGGCAAGAAAAAGCGCGAGCGCGTGAACCGCATTCTGCGTATGCACTCAAACAAAAGCGAGCCGATGGATTCCGTAAGCGCGGGCGACATTGCCGTAATAATCGGGCTAAAGCTTGCGCAGACCGGCGACACACTTACAAGCGAAGGCATGCCGGTTCTTTTGGAACGCATGCACTTTCCCGAACCGGTTATTTCGGTCGCAATTGAACCGGAAACTTTGTCCGACAGGGACAAGCTCAACGAAACACTGGAAATTCTTTCAAAGGAAGACCCCACCTTTACAAGCCGCGAAGATGCGGAAACAGGACAGGTTATTATCTCCGGTATGGGAGAACTTCATATTGATGTTCTTGCAACAAGAATGAGAGACGA
>DBWK01000030.1:8866-9291 GCA_002308875.1 Treponema sp. UBA1240 | reverse complement strand
GTTATTATATATACATTTAAATTATAATAAAAAAAAAAGAATATAACAAATTTTTACTTGTAAATTGTAAACTTTTTATGTATTTTTTAAAAATATGGACGATTTATACGAAGTTTTGGGTGTACCTAAAACCGCCAGCAGTGATGAAATAAAAAAAGCCTACAGGGAAGCCGCTTTTAAATATCACCCCGACAAGAACCCTGGAGATGCNNGCAGAAGAAAAATTCAAAAAAATAAGCGCCGCTTACGCTGTTTTGGGCGATGAAGCAAAACGTTCACAATATGATATGTATGGTAATGCGGAAACACAGTCCGCCACTTGGAACAATAATACACAGACACAATACGGCTATTCCGGCTATGATCCATTTGAAGAATTCTTCAGGAATGCACAACAGTCCGCCCAACAGCGTCAATATACTTAC
>DBWK01000030.1:0-8853 GCA_002308875.1 Treponema sp. UBA1240 | reverse complement strand
CATATTATAATAATTCCAACAATCAGAGAAAAACGGGATACACAAGACGTGACGCCTTTAATTCTCTCATAAAAAATATTCTTACACTTTTAATAGGTTTTTTCTTGCTGACTTCAAGCTTNNNNTATTTGGGAATATTTGGATTTTTTATTTCTATAGTGCTTATTGCAAACGGAATTTCAGGCTCTGTCCGTGCCTTGCAGGCCTTACTTCGTTTGGGTAGTGACAAATAATAAGAATTTTAGCGTTCGCGGAAAATTATACGTCCGCGGTTCAAATCATACGGAGAAAGAGCAACTTTTACGCTATCGCCGGGAACAATTCTGATATAGTGTTTTCGCATTTTTCCTGACAAATGCGCCAGAATGATATGACCGTTCTGTAATTCAACTCTGAACATAGTATTCGGTAAAGCTTCTCTTACAATACCTTCTACCTCTATTGCTTCCTCTTTAGCCACAAGTCCTCCAAATTTAAAAAAAACAATAAAAAAAATTGCTTTTTAAGCAATTCACACTTATAATTCTATGAATAAATGAATGATTTTGTCAACATGGAGAGTTGGTACTATGGAACAAGATTTTAATGAAAAAATGAAAGAACAGTTATTGAGCATGAAAAAAGAGATTCTGGCATCTCTTACAGCAAATGACGCTGATTTCCGACAGATTGCTGAAAGTATGGAAGCAAGAGATTCTATTGATATAGCTGCAGATGACATTGACCGAAAAATGTTGGAAACCGTCGGAATAAAGGATTATAACCGCTTAAAATTGATAGATTCAGCTTTGGACCGAATACAGCAAAATAAATACGGTCTATGTATGAAATGCGGCAAAAAAATCAATCCAGAACGACTGGAAGCAATTCCATATGCGTTATTATGCATTAACTGCAAAACGGAAGAAGAACGGAAAAACAGATAAGTTAAAACGGTTTTGCTTCCCAAACTAACTGCCCGTCTTTGCAGACTAGATGCATACTTTCCGTATATCCGGCTGCACGGGCGGTTTTTTCCGCAATATCGAAAGCACTGTCAAGATTTTCCGCTTTATGGGCATCTGAATTTATAACTACAGGCACATTACACTTGTATAATTCCGAAAAAAAGAATAACGATGGATAAGTTTCCTGTATAAAATTTCTGGCAATACCGCCTGTATTACACTCCACAAAGGTGTTGGCATCGGCAATTGCTCTTACGGTCTGCTTTATTTCGTTTTTATACCATCCTGCCTCTTCATCAACAAAATGTAATACCGGATTTCGTATTTTTACCAAATCGGGATGACCAACAAAATCAAACGTTGCGTATTTTATCATCTGTCTTTCAGTTTCAAAATAGCATTCCACGTATTTTCTACCGCTGCCGTTAAAACACGTTTCAATTCCGTTTTTAACTTCTTCTAACGAACCATCAACCGTAAAGGCTTTTTTCTTTAATGATACAGGTAAATAATGAACCGAACCGATTACATAGTCCGCATTTAATTTTCTATAAATTTCTTTTGAAAGTTCTGTTACCATTGGAAAATAATCTGCCTCAAAACCTGCAAAAATATCCAGTTGTGTTTTGTATTCGGTTTTCAGACGGTTAATCTCCTGAACATATGCCTCAAAGTTTTTTACCGGCAAATGCCATATTGCCGCATGTGGATACAGCGAATGCGCCGAAAAGCCAAGGGAAACAAATCCTTTTTCAACGGCTTTTTTAACCATTGTTTCAGGTGTATCTTTTCCGTCGCAAAAGGTTGTATGTGTATGATAATTACTTTTATATGTCATTGTTCCTTAATTCCTTCTATCCAGTTTTCCGCAAGTTTTGCAAATTCGGAATATGATACCTTACATTTATGTATAATCAGATTACAAGCCGTAATATCAGCTTTTTCCGCTTTTGAAAACAAAGCTTTTGCATCATCGGCAATACGCTGTGCAGACAAAACTTTCGCACTGTCTTCCAGAATTTCCGCATTTTTGGAAATTTGTACAAAATCATGTTTTTCGGCAGCTTCTTCGGCGGAATGTATCAGCTGCATAGACTGTATCAAGAATTGCTGTACCAACTCTTTTGTAAGCATATTATCATATCCAAGCATATTCTGCATGGAAGGAATGTCCCAAACTGGCAGTTGGGTTTTTGTTTCGGGCACTGCAACAACTTCCTGCACTTCTTCAACAGGTGAAAGTTGTTCTATCCATTTTTCAAGCAGCTCATATACGTTTTTCTTTTTAAACGGCTTTAATAGAATGTCATTCATTCCTACCGCAAAGTATTCCTTAAAATCCGCCTCATCAGTGTTTGCTGTACAAGCTATAATAGGAACTTGTGCGCCTTTTGCGCGGATTTCTTTTGTGGCGTCTATTCCGCTTTTTACCGGCATCTGAATATCCATAAAAACCAAATCCACATTTGGATTTTGTTCTAAAAGATTAACAGCTTCTTCGCCGTTACCGGCACAAATAACGTTTGCCCCAAACTGTGTAAAAAAGGTTTTTATGAGTTTTTGATTAACAGGATGGTCTTCGGCAATAAGAATTGTCCTGCCGGCAGCAATCGGCTCAAAAGACGATTTTACGGTATTTATCTCCACATCCTGATTTACAACTTCAAGTTCAAGAATGTCTTCCGCAGAATCAACAAGAAGATTTATTAGCGCATCTTTTTTAATCGGTTTATGCAGATAGCTGTTGAACCATTTAAGGCGTTTCATTTTTGCTTCACCATCCATCTGTCCTTCCGGTATGAGCAAAAACAGTTTTGCGTTGTTAATTATCGCATTCTGGTTTATTTCCGCTGACAAACGCCATCCATCCATATTCGGCATTATCATATCAATAAAAACATCAGAGAACGGCTGCCCTTTATTTACAGCGGAAAGCATTGTATCAAGGGCTTCCTCGCCGGAATAAACTGCTTCGATGGAATCAAATCCCAAAAATTCAAGCTTTTTAATAAAACTTTCTGCGGAAATTTTCTGGTCATCAACAATTAGTATCCGCTTGTTTTTTATAATATCATCGCCAAGTACAACCGGTTTGTTTTCTGTTTGTCCGGTGTCATCGTAAGGCAGTGAAAATGAAAAAATCGAGCCACCGTCGGGATTATCATGCATTCCGATGTTTCCCTTCATA
Source organism: Treponema sp. UBA1240 (assembly GCA_002308875.1). Classification (GTDB taxonomy): domain Bacteria; phylum Spirochaetota; class Spirochaetia; order Treponematales; family Treponemataceae; genus UBA1240. The sequence continues at coordinate 5,718 of DBWK01000030.1, read as the reverse complement.
AGCTTGACGAAGTTTTTACAAATTGCAAGTCCCAAACCAGTTCCGCCATATTTTCGTGTTGTGGAAGCGTCCGTTTGATAAAAATCCGTAAACAGGTTTTTCTGTTCTTCTTTTTTTATTCCTATTCCAGAGTCTTTTACTTCATAAGTAATTGTTTTTTTTGCTTTATCGGCTTTTACCGATATTTGAACATAGCCCGACGGCGTAAACTTTACCGCGTTTTTTATAAGATTAAGTAAAATTTGCTGAACTCGTGTAGGGTCACCAATTATCTTTTCAGGCAGGGAATAATCAATATCAGTAATTATTTCTATTTTCTTGTTATACGCCTCAATAGCAAGCAAATCAACGGTTTGTTCAACCAACTGCAAAGGATTGTAAGGAATGTATTCCAGTCGAAATTTACCGGATTCCAGTTTTGAAAAATCCAAAAAATCATTTACGAGCGACAAAAGTACATCGGCGCTGAATCTTACCTGCCGCACATATTCGTTCTGTTCGCTGTCAAGCTGGGTTTCACCCAGTAATTCCATTGTGCCGATTATCGTTTGGATAGGTGTTCGCAGTTCATGCGTGATATTTGCTAAAAAAAGATTTCGTGCTGTTTCTCTTGAAGAATCCTGCGCTTCTTTGTTTTTCATACTACAAATGCTGAATGTTTATCAATTCTACGGTCTTTTTTACAACCTGAACCGGTGACGAAGTTTTTACCAAATAACTCTTTGCACCCAGACCCAACGCCTGAATAACCAGTTCTTTCTGAGTTATTGAAGAATATACTATTATTGTAGCTGAATATGCTATTTCCTTAAGTGTTGCCAATATATCAAAACCGGAAATATCCGGAAGATTTATATCAATGATTGCTGCATCAAATACTTTTTGACCTACTGCATTCAAAAATGCCGAGCCGTTGTCAAAAAGCTCCGGATCCATTTTTATAGCCTTAAAAGCCTGGTCAAGTGCAAGTCTTGAAGTAATATCGTTGTCAACAATTGCAATTTTTGCCTTTGGAATTTCAGCCTGCTCAGTTGGTTTTTGACCTGTTTCAGAAAAGAATCTGAGCTGAAAAAGACCTTCTTCCGGTTTTTGGTCAAGCGCCATTGCTGTTTCCATTATCAAATCCTGCGGATTATATGTATCTACAAGCTGATTTACCATGCCAAAAATAATTCTGTCCAAACTGGGAACCATCTCCACTTCGCAATATTCGGTATGACCCGAAAGAAATTTACGCGTAAAAGCATCCGTAGATACAATTTTGACCATTTTTTGCCGTATATGCGAATTAGCAAGTATATTGCTTATAAGTGTTTCAAGGTTGCATGCATCAACAAAACTCAGACTCAAAGCCGACATTATGACAATAACCTTAGGATTCTGCATTTTGTGAATTTGAATAAGCTCGGAAATCTTGCACTTAAGCATTGCCATTTTATCAAGATTCATTCCGCCTGCTAGATCAACAAAAATGATTCCGTTATTTACCTTTGTTTCCAAAAAGCAGGGTGTAGGATCAAGAGGAATGGGAATTTTAAGCTGACGTGACAAGGCGTTGAAAAACGTGTCTATGTTCAACGGAGTCGGAAAATATTTTATAACATTATAGCCGCTGAGTTGATACTGCTGCTCGCTTTCAATTGGTTTTCCAAGCAGAATGAGTGGTATTTTTTTTGAATTTGGATTGGTATTTTTTTGTTCCAAAAAATCAATAAGCTCTGAATATTGAAAAGTCACATTCAATACAATAACATCCGGCAACAAAGACATAATGCGGGTAAAAGCATCACGTATATTATACGTCGTTTCAACACCGATTTTTTCCGTTGTCAGTTTGTCTTTTATGTAATCTTTGAATGATGACTCTTCGTCAATAATCAAAACTTGTTTCATAGTAAGTAATAATAACTCCAAAAGTCAATATTTACAAGATTTTTTTTTATTTTGTCATTCTCATAGTTTGTAATTGTCGGGTGTTGACCCGTCAATCTGTGATTTTGCATCAATTGAAAATCATATTAATACAATAAAGAATTATTTTATGGAAATATTGGAGATTTTGTTATATAATTCAAATATGGCTTTTTTCACCCAAAATTTAATTTCCGCTGAATCACGGACAAAATTCATTATTCAGCTTACCTCATTTTTTTCTTTAGTGTATCATATTTCAATACTCATTCTGACTTTTGTTCTAAAAGTTTATCCTATTTTTCTGTATAATATTATCAGTGTTTCAGTTTTTGCTTTTCTGCTTATATATTCATCTAAATTCAAATCAGATATATACCCGTATCTGATTGGTCTCAGCGAAATAGTTGTACACCAGATTCTTGCCACATATTTCTTGGGAACATTCCCCGGCTTTTATTATTTTATCCTCCTAATGGGATTAATGCCGTTTATCCTTTTTGACAACAATTACAAGTTTTCACTCCCTATAGGCATTGTTGCAGGTCTAACTTTTATAAGTTATGAAAACCTTGAAGTTGCCTCCAAATATGAACTGTCACCTATCGTTATGCAGTCACTCCGGTACATGAATATGGGCATAACTATAGGCACAATCATTACAATGCTTGTAGTATTTACGTTAGTTGTTTACAAAATTGAAAACAATCTGCAGAACAAAAACGAATCCTTGAACAAAGAAATAAAACTTGCCTCTGTTGTACAGCAGAACTTTTTTAGACTTGAACCGATTGATTTTGACGATTGGGAAGTTGCGTATTACAACCAGCCTATGGCTGCAGTTTCGGGCGATTTATTCGACATTTATCACAGGCAAAACAATATTGACGGCATCGGTATTTTTGACATTTCCGGTCACGGCTTGGCTTCGGGACTGGTAACTATGCTCGTAAAAAACATCATTCATCAAGAGTTCTACAAAATCGCTGATACCGATTTGGCAGAAATACTCAGCCGTATAAACACCCGCATTATTCAGGAAAAAGCCGATATTGAAAACTACCTTACTGGTATTCTTGTAAGAATAGGTTCTGATAAAATTGAACTGGTAAACGCCGGTCATCCTTTTCCGATTTTATACAAAAGCAAACAGAAAGAGTGCTTTTTTGTCGAGCGGCTGACAAGTTCTATCGGTGTTATAGGAATGAGCGGTATGACGGCTTCTTATAAATCACAGTTTGTAAGAATGGATCCCGGCGACGAGCTTATTTTGTATACAGACGGAATTACCGATATGGAAAATGACAAAAAAATAACATTCGGAAAAGATAATCTCATCGCGTCAATAAAAAAGAATGTGAACGCAACGGTAAAACAGCAGATTTTAAATATTTCAAAGGATATATTAAATTTTAAGACTTCTGTTCCATCAAACGATGATGTTACGATGATGATTTTAAGAAGAAAGGCATAATTTTACCTGTCGTAGGAAGATTCTATTCCAAGTTCCGTACGGTATTTTGCGACTGTTCTTCTGGAAATACTCATTCCGTATTCAGACAATAGTCCTGCTATTTTTTCGTCCGAAAGCTTTTTCTTCTCTTTGTCAGATTCACTTAAAATCTGCTTAATCTTTTGCTTTACAGCTTCTTTAGAAAAGCTCTGTTCTTCCGATTTTACCGCGGCTGCAACAAAAAAATAACGTAATCCGAACAAACCTTTTTCACATTGCAGATACTTGCTGTTCGCTATGCGCGAAATAGTGGCTTCGTGAACTTCCACTTCGTTTGCAATTTCTTTCATTGTAAGCGGAACAGGTGTTGAACTTATTCCCAAAAAAAAGGCTTTCTGTTTTCGGATTATTGCCCGCACTGTTTTTAAAAGGACAGTATTCCGATATTCAAGCGAATTTAAAAACCATTCCGCATCATTTATATAATCTTTAACAAAAGCCTGTGCCTCATTCCCACTTTTGTTTTTCTGCTGTAATTTTTTAAAGAAGGGCGAAATAAATGGAACGGGTAAATCTTCCTTTGAAAGTGACACTATAAAATGGTCTTCCAAATCATCTGAATCCGTCTCGGTTCTCGTTACATATACATCAGGCATGATGTACCGGGTTTTTTGTACTGAAAACTGGCGACCCGGATATGGTTCCAACGAACGGATAAACTCCAGCGCATTTTCAATTTCTTTTTGATTCCACTGTGGAAACTTGGCATAAACAGCGGAAATTCTTGTGTTTTCCAAAATTTCAAAATGATTTTTCAATATTTCCACAGCCAGTTTAGGCGCCTTTTCATAAAGTTTCGCCTGAACGAGCAGAGATTCTTGAATTCCATCACAAGCAGTTCCGACAGGTTCCAGTGCTCTGACAATAGAAATAACTTTACCAATTCGTTTATTTTTTGCAAAATCGTTAAAAAGTTCTGAAAAAGGAACAATATTAAATCCTTTTTCATCAAGATTCTGTATTATTTTTTCGGCGATTTCTTTTTCATCCTCATTAAGTGGAATTTCAAAAAGTTGATCCAGTAAATGTTGCTGCAAAGTTTCACTGTTATCAGGCAGACTCTCAATAAAACTCATATAATTATCACTGTCAGCAACCGTTCCCCTTTTTGCGGAAAACTTTTCTGTTTGCGTTTCAGGTAACTCGTTAAACTTTTCTTTAGGTTCTTTTAATTCCAGTGCAGGATTATTTTCTACCTCCTGATAAATGTATTCCCGCAACTCTGCCGCAGGCAAAGTCAGCAGTTTTAATGACTGTATCATTTGCGGAGAAAGTTTTAGAGTTTGCCTCTGTTTCTGTGTTAGCGACTGATTAAAATCCACGTTAATAACTATAGCATAAAAGCGTTATTTCCGATATAGTTTACTTATGTACGATGAACAACAGCTTTGCAAATACGGTATTCGTATACCGGATATTTTACTCCCTTCAAAACAAATAGATCTTTCTGCCTGGTCTGTAATCGCATGCGATCAATATACGCAAAACTCCGAATATTGGAACAAGGTTGCAGAAAAGGCAAAGAACAAGCCGTCTACACTTCATATTATCCTGCCGGAAATCTATCTGGACTCACTGGATCGCCAGGAACGGCTTTCAAAGATCCGTTCAACTATGGACGATTATTTGAACAGCGGTGTTTTTGACAAACCTTTTCATGGTATGATTTATCTTGAAAGAAAAACCGCCTACGGCAGAATGCGCAAAGGTTTGATAACCGCCATAGACCTTGATTCTTACGAATGGAAACCTTACTCAAAAGCCCTGATTCGTGCAACGGAAGCTACAATTGAGTCTCGTATTCCGCCAAGAATGGAAATCCGCCGTTCTGCTTCGATTGAATCACCGCATATAATGCTCCTTGTTAACGATCCGGCAAAAGCGTTAATTGAACAAACCGGCGAGCTTGCAAAAAAAGGAAACGCTCCCAAACTTTATGATACTGATTTAATGCTTGATTCCGGTCACAGTACAGCTTGGGCAGTTCAAAGTGAAACTCTGTATTCGCATATTGAAAAAAGCCTTGCCTCCATCGCAGAACATAACATGGAAGATGATGACTCTATTTTTATGTTCGCAGTCGGCGATGGAAACCATTCTCTTGCAACAGCAAAAGCTGTTTGGGAAGAATACAAAAAGACGCATCCAAATGAAAAAAATCATCCGCTGCGATACGCTCTGGTAGAAATCGTTAATATTTATGATACTGGTTTAACTTTTGAGCCAATTCACAGGGTTCTTTTCTCTTCTCTACCGGAAATGCTCATAAAATACGTTTCAGCAGAACTATCCGG
>DBWK01000047.1 GCA_002308875.1 Treponema sp. UBA1240 | reverse complement strand
AAGCAGCGGATTTGCCCCCGCCATAAGCGCAACAGAAAGCGCGTTCCAACCCATACCTGAATAAAAACCGCTGTGACATGTAAAATATGTTCCTGTAACAGCAAAAAAGCCGCTCATTCCGTGACAACCTGCACTGATAAACATACCCCGCATTTTTTCGCTATTTACTGAATAACCGCAGTATTCGGCGAATTCTTCCGCCTTGCCGCAGACTCTGGTTACATATCCCTTTTTTGTTTTGTAGAGATAACAATAAAACGCTATGGCAAGCGCTACGGCAAAAAAAAGCGAAACGTTGAGCTGCGACGGCGGCAGTATACTTTTAAGGCGAAATCCGTCTGCAATAAAAGGCGTTGCAAGCAGAGATTTATTTTCATCCCTGAAACAATCCACAATCAGGTAATCGATTATGGGAATCAGCGCGCACGAAAATAAAAACGATGACAACAATTCGTTTATATTTCTGTATACACGGCAAACCGCGCAAAATAAGCCGGTAAGTCCGCACACACAAAAAACAGCGGCAAAAACAAGCGGAACAAGCACAAGCGGCGGTACAAACGAAAATCTGTTCAACAAAACAGCCGTAAGAAAACCGGCAAGATAAATCTGCCCCTCACCGCCAAGATTAAAACAGCCGGACTGAAAACTCATGCACATTCCGCAGGCGGCAAAAACAAACAAGGTTGCCGTGTTGAGCAGAACACCGACAGAATAGCGGGAAGCAAACGGCAGCAGAAAAAACTCAGCAACCGCTTCCGCGGGATTTGCAGCTCTGACCGCAAGTACCGGAACGGAAACAACCAAGCCAGCAAAGACAGCAATCAGCACAGAATATAGATATGAGCCTTTTTTCATACACCGCCCCGCATCATTTTTTTTCGTCCAAATAAAAGAAATCGTATAACTTGTCATAACTGCCGAAAGAACTTTCCGTATCCGATGACAAAATGAGAACAGCAACACCCGAATCCGCAAGCAGTCCGAGACTGTATTCCAACTTTGCTGAAACGCTTTTATCAAGTCCGTACAACGGTTCGCACAATATCAGAATCCGCGGACGCCGCGAAAACTCGCGGCTGAAAATCAGCCTTTGCAACATTCCGCCCGAGAGGTCGGATACCGGCTCATCAATCGAAATATCTATGTTTTCCGAATCAACAAGGTTCTGTGCAAAAGCCGCCGAGTCGCGGAACCTTGTATCATACCTGCCGGCAAAAAACGGAATCATAAGTTCCTTTACCGTAAGCGAAGGACTTGAAGAACGTATGTATTTGCGGGAAGAAACTATGCCGACTCCGGCTCTTCGAAGCCGTCCTGCGGTAAACGGAAATAATTCCACACCATCTACATAAAACCTGCCGTTAAGTTTTTCCTTGTACATTCCGGTTATAATATCCTCAAGTGCATATCGGCTGTTTATTTTTACAAGCGTTATTTCGCCGAAGCACGCTGAAAATGACAGATTCTTAAGATTTTTTGACTTTTTTGAAAATGTGTATAAATTTGAAACCTGAAACGCAACTCTTGAACTGGTACAGTTGTTTTCAGTAACTTCCGCCGGTTTCGGCTCAGAAGTTACCGGTGTATCAAACATCTTTTCAAGAATTAATTCCTCACTAATCTGAAAATTCGGATTTTCAAGCGTTGCAACAAGGTTTCCTTTTCTCAATACAAAAACCGACGAACAATATTCTGATGCTTCCTTCACATTATGCGTAATATAAACAACACCAAGCCCATCCGATACTTTTTTTTCAAGACAGGCAAGAAAGTTTTTTCGTTCATCGGCGTTAAGCAGCGCGGACGGCTCATCAAGCAGAAGAAAAACCGGATTATGCAGTAATGCCGTAAACAACGCAATGTAAAAACGCTGCACGTCAGTTGCGTTTTCAACTGCAAGTTCCGGCTCCAGCATAACATTCCACTCGCGGCACAATTCGGTCAGCCTTTTTATTACCGCCTTTTTATCCGCAAAAAAACAGTTCTCCTTTTCACAATAGCCCAAAAAGAGATTTTCCCACACTTTAGCCTTTTCAGCCAGCACAGGACGCTGTCTTACAACGGCAATACCTGCTTTAAGCGCCTGTGCGGGCGAAGAAAAACAAACCGGTTTTTCATTGAGTAGAACAGTTCCATCAGTCGGCTGCTTGATTCCGCAAAGAATATCCGCAAGGCAGGATTTGCCGGCACCGTTTTCGCCAAGAAGGGCGTGCGTTTTGCCGGCAACAAAATTTATGCTTACATCATTCAGTGCCCTTTTGTGGGCAAAATCCAAAGTGAGATTTTTTACCTGTAATAAAAAGGGAAAACTTTCCGCCATAAAAAAAGCGCTAATCCAATACCGGCAGACTTAACTCCCCGTTTTTAATAGAAAGAACTACCTTCTCAATTTTACTGCGGATAGATTCCGGTACAGCTTTTACAAAAAGCGGATCATCAAGAACAAAGTCCACGTATCCGTCAGCAACACCAACAGTTTTTGCCGTACCAAACGCTGTTTTTCCAGCGAGATACTGCTCTGTCAGTTCATACGCCATTTTTTTCTGTCCCATAACTGAACTTGAAATTACAAGACCCGGTGCTTTTTCGTAACCGTTGTCGTCAAACCATGCAACATAAAAACCGAGTGCCTTTGCCGTAACAATAACGCCCTGGTTTGCACCACCGGCAATCGGCAGAATTACGTCTACACCATCATTCAGGTACAATTCACGCGCAATATCCGCGCTTTTTCCGCCGTCATACCAGTTTCCTACAATTCGGAACTCAACTTCAATCTCAGGATCAACAGCCTTTGCGCCTTCCGTAAATGCCGGCAGAATAGTGTTGTTCATAACAGGATATTCCTGTGCGGCAATAAGCGCTATTTTTTTTGCCTTGTTGGCAAAAACCATTTCCGTTTTTTCAGCAACAGTTACAAGACCTGCCGCATAGCCGGTCAAATATCCCTGCTCACGCTGATTATAGCGGACGGTTGCAATAGACTTATTGTCGGGCAGATATGCGTCGAGAACAATGAATTTTTGTTTTGGGAACTGCGCCGTCAAAGGTTCTATAATTTCAGGCAGAGAAGAATTTGACGAAATTATTAAATCATATTTGCCTGATGAGGCTAGAGCGGTAATTTTGCTGCCCCACTCCGCCTGATTTGTTCCGGCTTCTATAACATCAAGAACAACGGCATCTTCCGGTTTTTGGTCAGCATTATATTTGTCAACGGCTTCAGTAACACCCTGAGCAAGCATCTCATAAACAGGACTGCCGGAAATTACACCCGGTACAAAAACCGCAATAGCAGAAGCCTTTTTTTTGGCAGCTGAACAAGAACAGAACAGCAGTGCAAATACTAAAGCAAAAAGCACAAATGTCTTTACAAATGATTTTCCAGTTTTCATAACAACCTTCTTTATTTTTATATAAAACTATCAAAACAATACAGTTTTATATAAAACTTGTCAAGTCTGTACAACATCTAATTTACAGTGTTTTAAACACATCGGAATCTGCCGGACATGAATCAAAACTGTCGGAAAGTTTTTTTAACAGAGTGTAAAGCTGTTTAATTTCTTCTTCGCTAAAATTCCTGTAATAACAATCCTGAAGACTTTTTGAAATTTTCTTCATATTTGAACTGAGTTCTTCGCCTTTGGCACTGAGCTTTATTTTTTTTATGCGGCTGTCTTTTTCGGAATTATAACTTTCAACATAACCTTCCTTTATAAGCTTGTTTACAAGAACCGTTGTAGTGGACTTGTCCCTGTGAACCGCAGCCGCTATCTGCGTCATGGTCATCTGATGGTTTTGCGAAAGCTGAAAAAGAATATTCCCATGAGAAGAAACCAGCTCCGGGTAACCTTTGTTTTTCAGCTGAATTTTCAAAAAAGACGCGGCATCAGAATGTATCTTTGAAATAATGGACAAAATATCTGAATAATTTGATTTCATATAAAACATAATATCACAGGGCACGGTTTCTTGGAAAGCAGATTTTAGATAATTATTGACGGAGTTTTCTCTGCGTGATAGAGTAACTTTTATGAAAAAGATTATTTTTATTGTTATTTTTATTTCATTTATTTCAGCACTTTTGGGATGCCGGACAGGTGTTCCTTCTGATATACCCGATGATATAAGCCCTCAGGAAATAATCCAGCAGGCGCAGGAATTATACGAAAAGGGAAACAATTACGCTTCACAATATATGTATGAGCTTCTGCTCGACCGCTATGGAACCGACACAACCTATCTTGTAATCGGGCTTTACGAAATCGCCCACATTAAGATAAAGGAAAAGAAATACGCCGAAGCGGAATCTATGCTTAATCAGGTTCTTGAATGCTATGATTCCTACGATGCGGCTTTTATTCCTGCCAAATACCGTGTCTTAGCGCAAAAAGACCTTGAAAAAATCGAAAAAGCCGGAAAACGCAAGTAATATGAAAAAAACAAAAGCGGGAATTTTTATTCTTTCAGGTATATGTCTTTTCTTCGCCGTTATTTTTGGTACAGCTTTGGGGCTGTTACTTTCTAATACAGTAAACACAATAAACAACGAAAATTTTACTGAATTTTCAACGGCACTGCCAACCCGTCTTTTGGACATAAACGGTGAACTTATAACGGAACTTTCCGCCGACGAAAAACGCGAACTCATCGGCATGGACGAGCTTCCGCAGCATTTGCTGGACGCTCTCCTTACACGCGAAGACCGCACCTTTTACAAGCACCGCGGCTTTAGCCTGAAAGCACTTACACGCGCTGTAGTCGGCAAACTCACCGGAAAAACGCTCGGTGGCGGAAGTACGCTTACCCAGCAGATTGCGGGAACTCTGTACTGCGACCGCACCGAAATGACAATAAAGCGCAAGCTCAAGGAACTGTGGTGGGCAATCCAGATGGAGCGCCGTTTTTCTAAAAACGACATTCTTGAGCTTTATCTCAACAAAATATATCTCGGCGGCGGTACATACGGTGTAAATGCAGCATCCAAATACTACTTCGGACACGCCGCATCCGAAATAACACCTGCAGAAGCAGCCATTCTTGTTGTTCAGCTTTCAAACCCTGGAATGTACAACCCGTTTGAACATCCTACAGTTGCTCAGGAACGCCAGAAAGAAGTTCTTGACAGTATGGTAGAGCTTAACCTTCTTTCAAAGGAACAGGCAGATTATTCATTCGACGAATACTGGCTCGGTTTTGACTACACAAGAACAAATTCCGGCGCATACTATATGCGCGAAGACAAGGCACCATGGTTCAGTGCTTACGTTATAAGCGAACTTAATCAGCTTATTTACGGCAAGGCCGACATTTACACAGGCGGCTATACCGTAAACACAACAATGAACCTCAAGCACCAGCTTGCAGCTCAGGATCTCATGGCGAACCGCCTTGAATACGCAAACAACAGTTATCAGAACGACATTTCATCGCGGCGCAGTGATGCAATTTCTACATATATACCTATTGTTGAACTTCTTGCACTGACATTTGACATTCCGTCGCTAAAAGTTACTCAGGAACGCAACGAGCTTCAGGCTCTCAAAATATATAACACGGAGATAAACCCGATTATTGACGCAATGTCGCTGTTATTTGGCATTGAAGGGCTCAAGATGGAGGTTGCAAACCGTGTAAACGCAAAAATGCGGCAGGAATCGGGAAAAACAACCATCGAAGGTGCAATGATTGCCGTTGAAAACGAAACAGGTCACATCACAGCGCTTGTAGGCGGAAGCAAATATGATTCCGACAACCAGTTCATAAGGGCAACGCAGGCAAAGCTCCAGCCGGGAAGTACATTCAAACCGCTTTATTACTCGGCGGCAATTGACTCGCGCGAATTCACATCCGTTTCGCTCATTCAGGACGCTCCGTATGTTTTCTATAATTCGGACGGAGTTCAGTACATACCAGAAAACTTTAAAGGTGAATGGCAGGGACAGGTTCAGCTGTGGTACGCACTTGCAAAATCCATGAACATACCGTCACTGCACGTTCTTGAAGGCATAGGCTTTGATGCCGCACTTAACAGGGCTTCTACCCTGCTCGGTATTCCGCAGGAAGAATGGGCTTCACGAAGCTTTGAAAGAGTTTATCCTATTGGTCTCGGTGTTTGTTCCGTAAGACCGGTTGAGCTTGCAAGAGCTTTTGCCATATTTGGCAATCAGGGCCGTGTAGTTACACCGTTCGCAGTACGTTCAATCGAAGACAGAACCGGAAAAACAGTTCTCGATAACGAACGCAACATCCGGCTTGAACATCAGAAAATGGGAAAAGATGCGCAGGTAATCTCACCGCAGACCGCATTCGTAATGACCGAAATCCTTAAAAAATCAGTTACAATGGGAACTTTGGCGTACGGTTCCAAGTACGGTACAAAGCTGACCTACACCGACATAAACGGCAAACGCTACACAATGCCTTCCGCCGGTAAAACCGGAACAACACAGAACTGGCAGAACGCCTGGGCTGTTGGTTACACACCTTATATTACAGCTGTTGTATGGTTCGGATTTGACAAGCCCGGACAGTCTCTCGGTCTTGCGCTCACCGGTTCAACACTTTCAGGTCCGCTTTGGGGCGACTTTATGTATGTGGCAAACGAGGACTACCAGCCCAAAGATTTCCCTGTTCCACAAACGGGAATCGTAAAGGTAAAAGTATGTTCAGTTTCGGGCAAACTTCTGACAAGCACCTGCGGCGACCATGCTACAACGCAGTACTTTCTTGAGGGAACACAGCCTACAACAACCTGCGACTACCACATAAACCGCGAATACGCCGAAAAACTTGCAACCAGCAGGCTTGAAAAAGAACGCTTCATGGCGGGAATAGAAACACCTTCTGTCGTTGATAATTCGCCGCTTAAAATTGACCTCTCGTTCCTCGACAGCAATATGATTCCTTCAATGGAAGAAGAAACACCGGAAGAGCAGAACGAAACGGACGAAAACACCAATCCGTTCATGTTCGATATGGAAAACGAGAACTTTTTACTTGACTAGTTCAAGCTTACTGCTTACTCTTTAGTTATGCTTGTATCAGTTGACGACATACGAATTAAGCACCGCGTCCGCAAAGATTTGGGCGATTTGGAATCGCTCAAAGAAAGTCTGCGTCATTACGGACTTTTGCACCCCATAACCGTAAACCGAAAAATGGAACTTGTTGCAGGGCACAGGCGACTTGAAGCGGCAAAACTTTTAGGCTGGACAAAAATAGAAGCAAACATAATTTCAGAAACAAACAAAAAAGCCCTGCTGCAGATGGAACTGGACGAAAATATTCAGCGCGAAGACTTTACGCAGCAGGAACTTTATGACGGATATCTTAAACTGGAAAGAATAAAGCATCCTCCGCTTTGGAAGCGCATACTGCTTGCAATAAAAGAGTTTTTTAAAAGGCTTTTTAAACGACGCTGATTTTGCCGCAGCTTAAGTTTTCTACTTCTTTTTGTAGCGCGGGCTTGTTTTTTTCGGGCAGGTTTCCTTTTAGCACAATATTCTCGGCAAAATCTTCGTTTTCTATCTCAGCCTCAAACCTGCCAAGCAGTTTTTTTACCTGCTCATACAGCTGGTAGTTTGTGCTTACCGAAAACGGTACTTTGCTTATATATTCTTCCATACTGCACACTGCAAGAACTTCTTTTGCAGAATCTCCGTACGCGCGCACAAGACCACCGGTTCCAAGAAGCGTACCGCCGAACCATCTTGTTACAGTAAGCAGAATGTTTGTACAACCGCTGCCTTTCAGTACATCAAGCACAGGCCGCCCCGCAGTTCCGGCAGGCTCACCGTCATCGGAACAGCCGCAAATTTCGCCGCCCAATCCTGCCGAAAAGGCGTGAACCACATGAGTTGCATCAGAATATTTTATTTTTTGCTGCTTTAAAAGCTCCCGCGCTTCCTGCTGGCTTTTAATTGAAAAAGCTTCAGCAAGAAAACGGGATTTTTTTACTTCAATTTCTGCAGACGCATACTGTTTGAGAACTTTCACGTTATTTTGAAGTCATATTTACAACGCCGTCCCAGCCGTCCGGAACACCAGTAATAGCAAACTTTCGGCAGCGTTCAAGATAAACGTCGCTCGGCGGATCATCGGGAATAAGCTTTTTAACTTCGTTAAAGTATTTGGTAGCCTTTTCAAAATTCTGTTCAAGATACAAATCCAGAGCTTCGTGGAAATTTGCAACACCGTCTATTGTGTCCTGCGACATTTCTTCCGTCAGTCCCATTACGTTGTAAAGCTGAACCGGTGTGTTAATACCAACTACGCGAACACGGTCAAGGCGACGTCCGAGGAATCCCTCACCGGCGGCATTATAAGAAGCTTCCGAAGCAAGAATCCAGGTTCCGTATACCTTGTTTACACCCTCAAGACGCGCCGCAAGGTTTACGTCGTTACCCATGATGGTGTAGTTCATCTTTGCGTCCGTGCCCATGTTTCCAACAACCATAGGACCAGAGTTAATACCGATACGTGTTAAAAGCGCATTCGGTGCTTCACCGGATTCAACAAGCACTTTGTTAAGCTCAATTTCAGCCTGCTTCATGCGGATTGCAGAAAGCAGCGCCATCCGCGCATGCTGGGGATTGTCAACAGGAGCACCATAGAACGCGATGATAGCATCACCTTCAAACTTGTCAATCGTTCCCTTGTGTTCAAGAACAATATCACTCATTGTAGTAAGGTACTTGTTAAGGATAGAAACGAGCTGTGTAGGCGTTACCTTTTCAGACAAGGTTGAGAACGAACGAACATCCGTAAAGATTGCGGTAAGTTCCTTTTCCTGACCACCAAGCTTGAGTTTTTCAGGGTCTTTAACAATTTCATCGATAATATCACCCGAAAGATACGTTGCAAAAGCCTTGCGGAGGAACGTCTTATCCTTTTCAGAAAGCATAAAGCGCGCAACCGTAATTGAAATAAATTCAAGAATGAGCGCAACAAGAATAGGCAGTGTCTGAACATATATGCGGAACATAACAAACAGACCGTACATAATCAGCATTGCACCGACAATTATGGCTATTCCCGAAAAAAGACGGGTAGAAAGCTTTTCAATACGTCTGAAAAGAATACCGAACATTATACAGGTAAACAGCATAAGGGCTATTGTAACAATGTACGGGAACGGCGTAATGAACGAGCGGTTTACCAGAGTATTGTACAGGTTAGCGTGAGTACCTACGTTAGGATAGTTAGGATAAAACGGAGTAACACCAAGATCGGTTGTTCCAGCCGCGTTGTGTCCGATAATACAGAACGCCTTGTTGTAAATACCTGTAAGTCTTTCGTATTCGTCGTTAAACGTTTTATAATCCTCAGCAAAAACGGAAAAATAGTTTTCAATGCTGTCCTGAATGTCGCGGTAAAGCTCAGGATCTTCGTTTGCTTCGCGGATCATATCCAAGGTGTCATATATTTCCGTGTCAAATCCGCCTGTAATAAACTCGCCTATATCATGATAAAAACTTTTGCGCAGGTTAAAGTATCCGTCAAAATCTTCACTGACACCTTCCAAAAGATCTTCTTTCATCTGTTCTATTTCCGAATACATAGCAAGAAGACTTTCGCCCATGTTACGGTACTGAAGATAACCGCGCGATGTTCTAAGCTCAAGAGAAGTAATTGCCTTTATGTGGTCAATAAGCAGAGCTTCTATCTCATCAATCTGACGCAAAAAATATGCCGATTCATTTCTAAAGCTGTCTTCAAATGAGGTTTTAAGCCAGTGAACAAGACAGCGTCCGTTCGCATCCAGCGGAATGCGCAAATCTTTGCGTTCACCTTTTCCGTGGTTTTCGGGCAGATAGGCATTTTTCAGTATAAGCTCATACTTTTTGCGGATGATTTTTTCAGGCTGCAATTCTTTTAACAGCGGTTCAAAAACAAGCTGCGCAACATATTTTCCGTTGTATTCCGCCAAAAGTTCAAACCTGCGGTGAACACCGTCATCGTCAAGTATTACGTTAGGAAAGCCGCCGCCCTGTATTTTTTCCTGAAGGAGAAGAATAGCAGGACCAATTCCGTATCGTCTGAACTGAACTTTGCGGACTTCCTCGTTTTCTTTTTTAATATAACCTTTAGGGTCTTCCACATTGTCAAACAGAAAGTTCCTGTAAGCGTAGTCAATGGCTTTCTGCGCCTCATCAAGGGTGTTAACTTCGGAAGAGTTTATTGTAAGATAAGCATTGCCGAAGAATTTGAGCGTTTTTGCAAAATACTCGTCGTTGTTTCTGAAAATGTTGGTAGTAATGGAAGAATACAAATCATCCATTACAGGACTAAGATAATCCGTCATCTGCTGACCTATGTCGGCAGCATTTGATGCGGATACGGCTTTTGCTTCAACCGCGCCCGCAAACTCGTTGAATGTTTGGAGTACCTCACCCTGCATTGTGCCGTATTCTTTAGGAAGTGTTTCACTAACATATTTAGGGTTGATTCCCAGAGCCGAAGCATCCAGGAACTCAATATCGAATGTGATGGACTTTGCACCGAACTCACGCAGTCGCAAAAGCATATCGCCGATAATATCACGGCTCCACGGATATGTACCAATCTGCTCTACAGCCATATCGTCGATGGAAATCATCGTTATGTTTTTATCTACCTTTACATCGGGAGACAACTTTAAATACAAATCGTAGTATTTGTTTTCCAAAGCCTCAAAACCGCTTGTCATGGATATGAGCCAAACAACGGCGCATACCGCAAAGGCAACAACGTATTCCAGCTTATACATCAGATATTTTTCAACTTTATCTGTTGCTTCTTTTGATTTTTCAAGAATCTCTCTTTTTTTGCTCATTAAAACCCTCAGTTGAATCAGATTTGTCTATTTTAGCATATATCACACAAGCTTTCCAGTTCTTTTATATCTTTAATAAAAATATTGCGCATATTTACTTTTATTTTTAGAATTGATATATTTTTACACAAATAGCTATAGTAACTATCCGGAGGTTTACTTCATGATTAAGACAGTAAAAGATATTGATCTTACAGGAAAACGCATTGTTATGCGTGTTGATTTTAATGTTCCCATGAAAGACGGTGCTGTACAGGACGACACCCGCATCATGGCCGCCCTTCCTACAATCAAATACATACTTGAACAAAAGCCGCGTTCACTGGTTCTTATGAGCCACCTCGGCGATCCCAAAAAGGACGTTAAAAAGGCTCAGGAAAAAGCTGAAAAAGCAGGAAAAACCTGGACCGATGCAGATACAGAAAACTTTATCAACGGCAAAAACCGCATGAAGCCTGTTGTAGAATACTTTGCAAAAAAACTCGGCAAAGAAGTAACTTTCCTGCCTGACGCACTCGGACAGAAAGCAGCAATTGACGCACTGCCGGAAGGCGGAGTTGCAATGCTCGAAAACACACGCTTTCACAAGGAAGAAACCTCCAAGGAAGCTGCTGAACGCGACGTTATGGCAAAAGAACTTGCCTCATACGGCGACATCTTTGTAAACGACGCATTCGGAACCGCACACCGCGACCAGGCTTCTACAGCTTCAATCGCAAAGTTCGTAAAAGTTAAGGTTGGCGGCTTCCTTATGGAAAAAGAAGTTAAATACATTGAACCAATGGTAACAAACCCTGCAAAACCGATGATTGCAATTATCGGTGGCGCAAAAGTTTCTTCAAAAATCGCAGTTCTCGAAAGCCTGCTTAAGAATGCTTCCGCTCTCATCATCGGCGGCGGTATGGCTTACACNNATCGGAAAATCACTTGTTGAAGACGACTTTATCCAGACAGCAAAAGACCTTCTCAAAGCAGCTGCCGAAAAGAAAGTACGCATTGTTCTTCCTGTAGACCACGTTGGCGCAGATAACTTCAGCGCAGACGCAAAACCTGTTGCAGTTGACGGAATCGACATTCCTGACAACCTGATGGGTATGGATGTCGGTCCTAA
>DBWK01000026.1:24012-24893 GCA_002308875.1 Treponema sp. UBA1240 | reverse complement strand
GTTCTTGGCGAAAACGGAATTATCCAGCTCACTGATAAGCACTTCAAAGTTAATGATGACGGAATCATAACTGAAGAAAACAACGAAGTTGTTGACAGACTTAAGCTTGTCCGTTTTGATAACGAAAGATACCTTAAAAAACAAGGCAGCAGCCTTTATATTGATACTGAAATTTCTGGCAAAGCATACATAGCGGAGGGTGAAGAACGCCCTGCCCTTTTGCAGGAATACGTTGAAACCTCAAACGTTAACGTTGTTAACGAAATGGTTCAGATGATTGAAGTAAACAGAGCATATGAAGCGAATCAGAAGACTATTCAGTCAGAAGATTCAATGATGTCAACTTTGTGGTCAAAAGTTGCAACACTTCGCTAACATAAGGAATAAAAAATGGTAAGAAGTTTATGGACAGCTGCAACCGGAATGAACGGACAGCAGGCAAACATTGATACAATTTCAAACAACCTTTCAAACGTAAATACAAGCGGTTACAAAAAACAGCGTGTTGAATTTGAAGATCTTGTTTATCAGAATGTTAAAAGAGCAGGAACACCTGCTACAGAAGATACAGTTACTCCGGTTGGTATTCAGATGGGAAGCGGTGTAAAAGTTGCCGCAACACAAAGAATGTTTGATCAGGGTTCTCTGCAGCACACACAGAATGCTACAGACCTTGCAATCGAAGGTGAAGGATTTTTCCGCGTTCAGCAGTATGACGGCAGTTATGCCTATACACGCGACGGTTCATTCAAAATCGATTCAAACGGACAGCTTGTAACATCAAACGGACTTCGTGTAATGCCCGAAATTATCATGCCGGAAGGTTTCCTTATTGATACACTTGCAATCAGCAGAGACGGTAGAGTTACCGTTAAAGTTGC
>DBWK01000026.1:23438-23934 GCA_002308875.1 Treponema sp. UBA1240 | reverse complement strand
GCATCCGGTGATCCTATTGCAAACCGTCCAGGTTTTGACGGAATGGGTGAAACCCACCACAAATTCCTTGAAATGTCAAACGTTTCTGTTGTAAATGAAATGGTTTCAATGATTGTTGCCCAGCGTGCTTATGAGTTCAGCTCAAAAGCAATACAGACAAGTGACAATATGCTTTCAACAGCAACAAACTTAAAACGGTAAACGGAGAATAGCACATGCCGTCAGCACTTAACATAGCAGAATTTTATAACAATACAAATTCCGTAAATATTCCCACAGGCGGAATAGCCGGAATGAGTGCCTCAAAAATGGCACAGACCAACAACGAGATTTCTAAGTTTCAGGCATTGATTGACGGCATTCAGGCTGGAATGGAAAACAAAAGTTCCCTTTCTTCCGAACAGATAACTGAAAGTGGCAGACTAAACGGCGATTATACTACCGGTATGAAAGACGCTTTTACAAACCCTGCTGACAAAATTGCAATGCCTTCAGG
>DBWK01000026.1:0-23325 GCA_002308875.1 Treponema sp. UBA1240 | reverse complement strand
ATGCTCGGTTCGATGCGGAACACAATCAGCAAAACAAATCTTTTTGGCGATAAGAACTCTTATGCACAGGATATGTATGAGGACATGCTGTACGATGAATATGCTTCTGCAATGACAAAAGCGGCAGGTTTTGGACTGGCTGATCAGGTTTATCTCCAGCTTGCAGGAAAATAAGCAACTTCGTAATTTTTTATTTGCTAAAATAGGATTTTGCGTCTATAATAAATCTGTACGTATTTTACGTACATATTTATTTTTTACAGGGGATAATATGGCAGGAAAATTTGTTATTTCAAAAGCCAAAAATGGTGTAAAATTCAATTTAAAAGCAGGCAACGGAGAAATCATTGCTACATCTGAAGTGTATACAAGTGATGCAAGTTGCAAAAACGGCATCGAGAGTGTAAAGAAAAATGCACCTGTTGCTGCAATCGAAGATCAGACCGTAGACGGCTTTGCAACAGAAAAAAATCCTAAATTTGAAGTATATAAAGATAAAGCCGGTGAATTCCGCTTTCGTCTTAAGGCATCAAATGGACAAATTATTGCAACCGGTGAAAGCTATCCGGCTAAAGCAAGCTGCTTGAAGGGCATTGAATCAATCAAGAAAAATGCACCTGACGCTTCAACCGTAGAAGAATAAGCTATCAAAAAGCTGTCTTTAATACAAAGACAGCTTTTTTTATGCCTTTTTTTGCTGCTGTGGAAGCTGAGCAATTATTATTGCGGCGAACATCATAAAACATCCGCACCACATTCTTACAGTCATTTTCTCATTCAACAGAAGCATACCGCCTAAAACGCTGAATACTGTTTCCAAACATAAAATTAAAGAGGCCTGTGTTGGTTTTGCATCTTTTTGCGCAACAACCTGCAGTGTGTAGGCTATTCCTACTGAGCACAGTCCTCCGTACAAAATGGGTACAAGTGTGCCGGAAACAGCATTTATTGAAATTATTTCTGTAAAGAATGCAAATACAAGGCTTAAAACAGAACAGACTGCGAATTGAAAGCAGGCTAATTCAATAGGATCCGTTTTTTGCGAATAATAATCGATTGTAAGAATATGAAAAGCCCAAAACAAAGAACCGACAAGAACAATTAAATCGCCTTTTACTATCAAAAAATTTTCGCTTACGGTCAATAAATAAAGACCAATGACTGCGATTAGTACTGCAATCCATATACGAATACCGGCTTTCTTTCCCAAAAACAAATTGATCAAAGGAACAAGTACCACATAAAGACCGGTAACAAAACCGGCCTTACCTGCTGTCGTCGTTTCAATACCTATCTGCTGAAGGCTCGCACCCGCAAACATACAGATACCGCATAAAATACCGGCAACAATCAGTTGTTTTTTTGTACTTTGCACGGCTATCTTTTTTGTTCTGCGAAACACTATAAGAGGTACAAGAGAGAGGCTGCCCAAACAAAAGCGGATTCCGTTAAAATAAAACGGTCGCATATGTTGTGCACCGAATCTTTGTGCGGAAAACGCAAATCCCCATATAAGAGCGGTAAGAAAGAGCAGACAATTTGCCCGTATTTGTTTTTGGTTCATAAAATCCTTATAAAGTTTTTATCAGCGTAATATAGAATCGGGAATATATTTCTTTGCCAGGGCAACAAGTGAATCTATTTCTTCCTGCGGATACGGCGCAAGCTTTTCATAGTTTTTATCTATGCAATTATCGTTTCTGAATCGGGCAAATCGCCATGCCGCGTCTTTTGGAAGATAATGCGCCATAGCTTCTATATCACTCTCATTTACAAGTCCCGGAACAAGAACAGTACGGAACTCACGCTTTTCAGATGATAATTGCGAAATAATTGAAATCGATTTTTTTATTTTGTCCGCGGCATCTTTTCCGCATAATTCATATTTTTCAGGTGAAGTTTTAAAATCCATCGCAACAAAATCAGGAATAAGAGCGGTATTTGAAAAAATGGATTCAAGCTTTTCGGGGAAAGTTCCGTTTGTATCAAGTTTTATGAAATAACCCATATCGCGTGCATCTTTTATAAGCGAATCCAAAAAAGGTGACAGACATGGTTCTCCACCTGAAATAACAAACCCCGAAAGAACATTTTTCCGCTTTTTTAAATGATTTATAACATCATCATATGTTACGGAATCATAATCATCAGGAGTACCGTTTACCAGTTCAACGTTATAACAGTATGGGCAGCGAAGATTGCAGCCGTGAAGGAACACGGCTGCGGCAACTTTTTGCGGATAATCAACCAGAGATGTTTTTACCAGTGCTCCGATTTTTTTTTGTCCGCTCTCTAGCATACAGCTGCAACCGGCTCAAAAATTGCAGCCAGTTCTGAAACAGAGTGTGCTCTTGCGCATTCGCAGTCATTTGCATCATATACAATAACTGTAGGAGCCGCAAATACGCCCAGTTCAGAGGCTTTTCTCAATCCTTCCTCAGAATCAACATCAATCAGTGTTCCGGGAATTATTACGTTTGCCATATATTCTTTTACAGGCGGACAATTAGGACAGGTTGCGCGCGCAAACAGTTCGTAGCGAGCCGGGGTTGTAGCAACATGTGCTGAAGTAACCGCACTAACTGGTTCTGCAGCTTTTGTTGTTTCTGCTGCAGCAGATGATGTGGCAACATTTGCATTATCATATACAAACATTTTTCTGTGATTATATTCATCGCGCTTGCCTTTGTTCCAGTTTCTTACAGAACGGTAATAACCTACAATTCTTGCATATACTTCAGTTTCAGAACCTTTAACATTGGCAAGTGCCTCTTTTGTACGGGCAATTTCAGCATCAATAGCTTCCAAAGTTCTAGCAGCTGTTTCCATAATTTTTTTCCTCCCAAACTTGTAATAATTCAGTTACATTATATATCGGTAACTTTTTACTACACCTTTACTAAATATAGCGTAGTTTTTTATTTTTTGCAAGTTTTTTACGCTATATTTAGTGTTATTTCTTTTATTAATTTGCCTGCCCGGCAGCCGCAAGCAGATCTGCCCTTTCAGCTTCAAGTTTTGTAAGCTTTCTTTGCAGTTCGTATGCAGCTTCTTCCTTACATTTAGGACACTCAAACTGCTCGCCGTTCAAATAGCCGTGAATTCGGCAGATTGAATAGGTCGGCGAAATTGTAAAGAAAGGAATGCGATAACTTGACGCGATTGAACGTACCAAATCACGGCATGTTTTCCAGTCTCGTACAGCTTCACCCATGAACACGTGGAACATTGTTCCGCCTGTATACTTGGTTTGCAATGATTCCTGATGGTCAAGCGCTTCAAAAACATCGGCGGTATAATCAACAGGCAGCTGTGAAGAATTGGTATAGAACGGTTCCTCTTCACCGGATGTGATAATATCGGGATATGTTTTTTTGTCGTGTTTTGCAAGTCTGTAGGATGTGCTTTCAGCCGGAGTTGCTTCAAGGTTGAACAACTCGCCTGTAGTTTCCTGATAGTCTGCAAGACGTGTACGCATATGAACGAGAACTTTTTCCGCAAAGGCTTTGCCTTTTGCAGTCGTAATATCAGTTCCTAAAAAGTTCATACAGCATTCGTTCATACCGCACAACCCGATTGTGTTAAAGTGGTTGTCGAGCTTTTTAAGATAACGGCTTGTATACGGGAAAAGTCCGCCGTCAAGCAGGCGCTGAATGACTTTGCGCTTTGTACAGAGACTTTCCTTTGCCAGATCCATAAGATAATCGAGACGTGCAAAGAACTGCTTTTCGTCCTTTGCAAGATAGCCGATTTGCGGCAGATTGATTGTAACAACTCCCAAAGAACCGGTAAACTCATCCGCACCGAACAAGCCGCCGCCGCGCCTGCGCAGTTCGCGCTTGTCAAGCTGAAGACGGCAGCACATTGAACGTACATCACTCGGATTCAAGTCAGAATTTACAAAGTTTTGGAAGTTCGGAGTACCATATTGTGCAGTCATCTCAAACAAAAGCTTTGCATTTTCGCTGTCCCAGTCAAAGTTCTTTGTAATATTATACGTTGGAATAGGATAGGCAAAACCACGACCAGCAGCATCTCCTTCAATCATCAGCTCAATGAAGACCTTGTTGATCATATCCATTTCTTTTTGACAGTCGCTATATTTGAACGGCATTTCCTTGCCGCCTACAATGGCAGGCTTGTCTTTTAAGTCGTCAGGGCAAACCCAGTCCAGCGTGATGTTTGTGAACGGAGCCTGTGAACCCCAGCGGCTCGGTGTATTTACGCCGAAAATAAAGCTTTGAATGCACTGGCGGACTTCTTTCTCTGAAAGATTGTCTTTTTTGATAAAAGGAGCAAGATACGTATCAAATGAACTGAATGCCTGTGCTCCCGCCCACTCGTTCTGCATAATTCCGAGGAAGTTTACAATCTGATTTACCAGTGTTGAAAGATGCGTTGCCGGAGTAGACGTTATTTTGTCAGGAACACCGCCTAAGCCTTCCGCAATCAGCTGCCTGATTGACCAGCCCGCGCAGTAACCGGAGAACATAGACAAATCATGTATATGAAAAGCGGCTGTTTTGTGTGCTTCGGCAACTTCCTGCGAATAAATGTTCCGCAGCCAGTAATTGGCTGTAATTGTACCTGAATTGTGAAGAATAAGACCGCCGAGTGAAAAGTTTACGTTTGCGTTTTCGTTTACACGCCAGTCGGACTGATTCAAATAACCGTCCATCGTGTCGTTTATGTCGAGCATAAGGCTTTTTGCATCGCGGATTGCATCATGCCGGGCACGATACAGAATATACGCCTTAGCAACTTCAACTTCTTTATTGCTTATAAGAACATTTTCAACAATATCCTGAATTTCTTCAATAGCAGGAATGGAATGTTCGTGACGCAGCGACATCATTTCCTTAAGCTTTTTTTCAACTTCTTTTGTCAGCTGCTTTGCCTTTTCAAGATTCGGCTTTTTTTCTACAGCCTCAATGGCCTTTCCTATGGCAGGNNCCAGCCGTAATTTTTTCCGAATCATACGGCTTTATTTCTCCGGAACGCTTGACAACACTTTTAATAACAAGCCCCGTCTTTTTGTCTTCCTTATTGTCAAGGAAGCTTTTCCATTCCGGAAATTCTTTCTGGTCACTCACACTAATCCTCCCACTTTTTTTACCTCTTGTATAAATTCATCAATGTTTTCAAAGTGACGATACACAGAAGCAAAACGTATATAAGCTACTTTATCTGTTTCAAATAATTTTTCCAAAACCAATTCCCCAAGTTCCTGGGTTGATATTTCATTTGAGATTTTGCCCTTAATTACTGCTTTATCCTGAATTTCGTTAACTAAATTGTCGATTTCTACATTGGAAACAGCCCGCTTTTCGAGCGCACGTTCAATGCCTTTTTCGAGCTTTGTGCGGTCAAACGGCTGGCGACGACCATCGCGCTTTACAACCATGAACTGTTTTTCTTCTATATGTTCGTAACTGGTAAAACGGTAACCACAACTGATGCATTCTCTCCGTCTGCGGATACTTTCACCGTTAGCCATTGTACGAGATTCTATTACTTTATCATCAAAACTGCCACAATACGGGCAACGCATACCCCACCCCAGAGGTTAACCACATATAGTGGTATACTCTTTAATATAAGCCTACATCACACTATATACATTGTCAAGCATTTTTTTTAATTGCAGTGCAAAAATTTTAACAGGATTTTTCGCTGGCAAAACTGTCATATAAGTGTTAGCATATTAATACGGAGTTTAAAATGTTACAAAAAGACTTTGCGTTAAAAATTTTTGAAGGTTTTTCCATCGAACGATGGAACGATTTGATTAGACCATTTGACCTCATAGAAATGGACAAATCAGCCGAAAAAATGGCACTGGTGTATATTATAGGAAAATTTGAAGAACAAAAAGGAAAACAGATAGACTGGGAATGGCTCATATACGCCTCTCTTTTTGAACTGCTGCGCAAAATAGCACTGTGCGACATAAAATCTCCAGTGCAAAGAATGATACGCAAACAGTATCCGGCAGAATACGCAAAGTTGAACGAATGGGTGTTTGAACAGTACGAAACGCTTATTACGGATGAAGACTTAAAATCAAAGTTTAAAAAATATATCGAACAGAACACGAATAAGCAGCAGGACGAAACTCTTGAAATGCGTATTTTCAGAGCTGCCCACAAATATTCGACCATGCGCGAATTTGAGATGCTTTCACCTCTTAACGAAACAATCCGGCTTTCAAAAATAGAAAAGGAACTTAACGAAGACATCGGAAACTATCTGGATTTTAAGGGACTGCAGCTTCTGCTAACAAAACAGCGTCCTTACGAATTTATTTTAATGATTGAAAAACTGCGTTTTCAGACAAGATGGAACCAAACACCGCGCGTTCCCAAAACAACGGTTCTGGGCCATTCTTTCTTTGTAGCAATTATTACGCTGATTCTCGGACGCGAATCTGGTGCAGATATGTGCAAAGCCCGTGTTTACAACAACTTTTTTTCCGCTCTCTTCCACGATTTACCCGAAGCCGTTACTCGCGACATTATCTCGCCGGTAAAACAGGCAACACGGGAACTTCCTTCCATTGTAAAAGACATAGAAGACAAAATCGTACATGAGGAACTGTATCCGCTTATGGAAGACTTTTATGCGGAAGAACTTCTCTATTTTACGAGTGATGAATTTGAAAATAGAATCCGCTTTGCAGATATAAATGTTCAGCACGTTTCATTTGAAGATTTGAACACCAAGTTTAACAGTGCCGAGTATTATCCTGTAGACGGAAAGCTTGTAAGAGCCGCTGATCACATAGCAGCTTTTTTGGAAGCGGACAGTTCCATAAACTACGGAATCACTTCACAGCATTTGAGGGACGGCAGAAAAAACCTTCTCAAGCTTTACAAAAAGGGCGTAAAAATAAACGGCATTGATGTTGGCTGCTTTTTCAGCACATTTGAGTAGGAATTGACCGAATAAAGGTTGCAAAAGAATTTCTATTTTGCTATATTCTTTATAAACACTAAATTAAATTCAGCAAAATTAAATATGGAGCTTAAAATGAATTATACCATCGGTTTGATTCCAGGAGACGGAATTGGTCCTGATATAGTAACGGCAAGCTGCAAAGTGCTTGATGCCGTCGGGGCAAAGTTCGGTCACAAATTTACTTACAACACCTATCTTGCAGGCGGCTGTGCAATTGACGCTACTGGAGATCCGCTTCCAAAAGAAACACTTGACGGCTGTCTTAAAAGCGATGCCGTACTTCTCGGCGCAGTTGGCGGTCCAAAATGGGACAACCTTCCCGGCAAAAAACGTCCTGAACAGGCTTTGATGGGACTTCGCGGCGGAATGAGGGTTTTTGCAAACTTGCGTCCTGCACTTATGTTCAAGCAGCTTTCTGCGGCATGTCCGCTTAAAAACGAAATCGTTGGCAACGGTCTTGATATTCTCATCGTGCGTGAACTGACCGGCGGAATTTACTTTGGTGAACGAGGACGCAATGCGGACAACACCGCCGCATGGGATACCGAACACTATACAAAGCCGGAAATCGAAAGAATTCTGCGGCTCGGTTTTGAATCCGCACAAAAACGAAACAAAAAACTGTGTCTCGTAGACAAGGCAAACATTCTCGAATCAAGCCGCATGTGGCGCGAAGTTGCCGCCGCCATAAAAGACGAATACAAGGATGTGGAACTTTCATACATGTATGTTGATAATGCGGCTATGCAGCTTGTCCGCAACCCGTCACAATTTGACGTAATCGTAACAAGCAATATGTTCGGTGACATTCTTTCTGACGAGGCAAGCCAGATCACGGGCTCTATCGGAATGCTCGCATCCGCTTCGCTGGGTGACGGTTCCGGTCCTGGACTTTATGAACCGATTCACGGTTCAGCACCTGACATTGCAGGACAAGACAAGGCAAATCCACTTGCCACAATACTCTCATGTGCAATGATGCTTCGTTATTCGTTCAACCTTTCAAAAGAAGCCGACCTTATTGAAAAGGCTGTAAACAAGGTTCTTGACGATGGCTGGAGAACAGGTGATATTGCGGGAAGTGACTTTGACAAGGTTAAGGCTGCCGGAAAACTTGTTGGAACAGTAAAAATGAGCCAGCTTGTAATTGATGCCGTAAACAAATTGTAAAATAAAAAAATTTACAAGGGATGCCGGTAATACATACCGGCGCCCTGTTATTCCATTTATCTGCTTCTTTTCTTGAAATAAATACTTTTCAATGATACACTGATTTTATGGTTATTAAAAATGCAAAATCAACCTGCATTACTTTATTAACAATTACCTTTCTCTTATTTTTGATGTTATCACTGATTTCGGGTTTAAAAACAGGTGCCAAATACTCTTCTCTGCTTTCTCTTGAACACAGGTGGACAATTTCAAAAAACAACGGAACTCCAACTGAAATATCAATAAGCAATTATAATTTTTCAACACTTAAAAAAGACGATATACTCACAATCAGCCGAAAACTTCCTGTATTGTCTGAAACATTTCCTGTGCTGGTAGTCAAGACAAAAAACTGCCGCATTCAGGCTGAATCCGCAGGTAATGTTTTATATTCAAAAGAAACGGAAATCAAAGCCGGAGACTATTTTATCAACTGGGATACGCACCTAATTCCTCTCTCAAACGTTGCAACAGGCAGTGTAATTACAATAACCTTTACGGCACAGACAGACAAACCTTTTACCAAACTGCCGACTCCCTATATATGTCCGGCGGCAAATTACACCGAAAATATTATGCGGGACAATATGTTACCATTCTTTCTCATCTGCTTTCTATTTCTTTTCGGTGTAATTTCCGCAACGGTTTCTGTTGTTTCACTTCTTTTGAAAATCAGACTCTTCAAGCTGTTTTCGGTTTCATTGTTTGCATTCTTTTCTTCTATTTTTCTTTTTACAAAATATGATTTTGGACAAATGTTCGGATTCAGCCTGAGATTCATAAACGACATCGATTTTTTCAGCCGCTGGCTTGGAACAATAAGTTTTGTATTTGCTGTTTATATGCACTTTTTTAACAGTATTGCTCAAAGAAAAAGTATGAATCTAACACTTGCTGCTATTTCCGCAATTTCTCTTTTTGCAATCTGCACATACAGCAGTAAACTAATTCCTGTACCGATTCTTATGACAATATGGAATTTTTCCTCACGCATTTTTATTCTGATTGTTCTCTTTTTTGCAGGCTATTATTTTTTAAAACTGCCGTTTAACTCATCCGTAATGGCTGTAAACTGTATTGTCATTATACTTATTTCATTCATTGACTTTTTTAAGTATCTTATATTCCGCTCAATATACGGACCGCGTGTATTGTTCACATACACTAATACTACCATTGCGTTTACGTTTTTTACTGCAATTTCGTTGTTGAACTACTTTTTTAACAGGCATACGATTGTTTATCCGGCTCAAATCCAGGTTTCAAACAAAAAAAGCATACCTTTCGATTTTTTGACAAAAACCAGGAGCAGAGCAGGTATTTTGGAAATGCTGGAACAAAACGACAGCTCACAGACTCCTTACTCACTGCTTACGTTTTCTTTTATACCATCCAAATCCAACTCTTCTGACCCTGCAAATATACAAAAACAGCTCGTTTTTCTTGCAAAACTTATAGACAGTTTTTTTGAATTATGCGGTACAACAGGAAGAATAAACGACACGCAGTTTGTTGTAGTCCTTAGGGAACAAACAGAAAGCACAGTTCAGGAGTTAATTTCCACATTTCAGCGAAATATGGATGAAGCAAATTCACATTCACTGTTTCCGGTAAAAACACTTATTGGCTGGGCAAACAGTGCCGAGACCTCTCCGTCCACATACGAAGCTGTATATAACCTTGCCGAAGAACGAAAGAGAGAATTCACCTCGGACGATGAACCGGAAAAATCATCAGATACAGTATTAAAAACTGTTGACAAGATATAAAATGGCTGTAAAGGAAATCGAACCAATGAAAAGAGTATTTTTAGCATTTATGTTGATTTCAGTTTTTATTCTTTCCGGTTGCAGAACGCCTATAACACTCGACATTCTGAGGCCAGCTGAATTTGATATTCAGAATGCCTCTTCAATCACTGTAATGCCGTTTCTAACAGCTGAAATGCTTGAAAACTATCTTATGGAAAAAGATCTGGAAACTGTCCTTGTAAATCGAATAAACAACTTTCCGAGTGTTTCCGCAACAGCAAAAACTGATGAAAAAAAAGTAACCGAAATCTTAACTGAAGAACTAATCAACACTTTTACAAAAACCGCATATTTCAGGGTAATTGACAACAATCCGCTCAGAAATGATTCTGATGCTGCGGATTTGTACATCATAGGCGGACTTTCATATTTTAACAGTGCTATAAAAGCGCAGAACCACAAGGAAACACTTAAAAACGGAAGTGTAAGAAACACCAAATACTACTGGAAAACGATGGACTTTGAAATTATTTACCAGTTGTATGACACAAAACGGGAACAGGTAATAGGAAGTCAAAAGATAAAATATGAATTTGCAACAGAAAAAGCCACTTCGCCTTACGAACTGCAACCAGTTGAAGACGTTGTAAAATCACCGTTTGCCGTACTTGCATCCGGAATAATAAAAAAGTGCCAGCCCTATTACGAAAAAAAGGATATTGAGCTGCTTTTTCACAAGGACACAAGAATGAAAGCCGCTTCAACGTTTGCGGAAAACAAAAACTACAAACGTGCATACAAGGAATATACGGACTTGTACAACAAAACGAACTATTTTGAAGCGGCATACAACGCAGCGCTTCTTTTGGAAGCACAGAGCGACTTGTCAGGCGCATATCAGGAAATGTATGAACTTTTTAAAAAAACGCAGGACAAACGGGCTCTCCGTGCACTGAAAGATATGAAAAACGAAATGGAACAGGAAGAAAAGCTTTATTACCAGTCAACGGTTCAAACCGTCAACACGGAAATGGAGTAGTCTTTTCCACCGGAAAATTTTCAAAAAATATTTTTTTCTTGCCGTGCTGAACATTATGACGTATAGTTAAATATATGTCTGTTATAATTCCTGTCGCCGGTGGAAAAGGCGGAGTTGGCAAAAGCGTACTTTCTCTTAACCTTTCAGTTGCACTTGCTTCGCAATGCAAGCAAACAATTTTATGCGATTTGGATTTTGGCGGCGCAAACCTGCACACAATGCTGGGCTTAAAAAATAATCAGAATGGTTTGGGTCACTATATAAACAAACTTGTCTCCGATATTCCGTCACTTGTACAGTCAACAGGAATTCCAAATCTTCACTTTATTGCCGGTGACTGTCTTTTTCCGGGCGTAGCAAATATGGATTTTTTTACAAAGCAGAAAATAATCCGTGAACTTCAAAAACTTGAATGCGATTACCTTATACTTGATTTGGGCGCAGGCTCAACCCACAACGTAGTTGATTTTTTTCTTGTCGTTGACAACGGAATAATAGTTGTTACGCCCGAAATCACTTCAATACTGAACGCCTATTCATTTCTCAAGTCTGTTGTTTACCGGTTTTGTTACAGACAATTTGCACCCAAAAGTGCAGGCAGACAGATTCTTCACAACAGCATACTACAACGTTTGGAAGGAAAAGACTTTTCGTTCCATCAGATTATGCAGGTAATAGAAACAACACTACCCGGCGAAGGCTATGAATGCTTAAAAGGAATGCAGCAGCTCAAGCCCCGTATAATAATGAACATGGGGCGTAACATACAGAATTCGGAAATGGGCAAAAGGCTGCAGCAGCTTGCACAGAACAAGCTTTCCATCGACTTGGATTTTATAGGTTATCTGCCTTATGACGAGTGTATCCAGTATTCTATCGCACAAAGGCAGCCGGCGGCTGTACTCTATCCACAGTCGCTTTTTGCTCAGTCGCTAATACCAGTAAGCAAGCGGATTATTTCCGCACAGACAACAGCTTCCCGGCTGCATGACGCACCGGAAGATTTTGATGATATTGTAAAAGAATTCTATTCGCAGCACGGCAACTGACAGGAGAGCAGGTATGAGCATACAGCAGGTTGACAGAATCATTGAAAACTTAAAAGCGATAAGTGAGCAAAGCGGAAAAGAGTTTTTAGATTTGAGCTCAAATTTTCCCGTTCTTGTAAGCGAACTGGAATTTGCAAAAAAAAGTGATTTTACGGGAGAAGTTGATTACAAACTTACAAAGTTCATAAAAATTGAAGAAGGTCTTAAAAATGCGATTGCAAAACAAAATGACCTGTTGGAACGCAACCGCCAGATAATAAACAACTTCAGCATGAGAAACAGGGAACTTGCCTCAAGTTCTTCCGAATCCATGGACATTCTCAAAAATATGAACGACCTTATTGTAAAGATAAAGGACGAAAGCAACGAGATGGAACTTATCTCGCTTAACGCAATGGTCGTTTCAATCAAATCCGGTCAAAAAGGACAGGCTTTTTCCTATATTACTTCAAACCTGAAACAGCTTTCGCTCAAGCTTATTTCGCAGGCAGATACGCTGATTATGAACGAGCAGAACATCAACAACTCCATTGTACGCCTGAAGGAAACAATACGTGACGTTGAAGAAATAAGCAAAAAAACTGATTCCATTACAAACAGCGATAAAAAAGGCATAAGCGAAATTATTTCGGAAATAATGGAACAACTCAAGCATATGCTTTCATCGGCAAGCGAAGCCCGTGCTCCAATTATAAAGGCGATGGAATGTATTCAAATGCAGGACATAATCCGCCAGTCGCTGGATGATGTAATACTCACACTCACAAGAATAAAAGATCCCGCAACCTGCACAACAACCGAAGCAAAACTGGATCAGTGCTGTTTTAACGAACAGCTTTCGCAGCTTTCGGTGGAACTGCTCGGAAACATAAACACGCAGCTTTTAAAAAGCATCAAAATATTCAAGCGTAACAGGGATGAAATCAACCGGATTCTTTCGGAGGTTGAATCCGAAAGAAGACATTTTATCGATTCAAACCTTAAGAACGATCCAAACAAGGAAAGTCTGCAAAACTGCATAGAAAGAACTTCAAAGGATTTTTCTACCTTTGCGAATATTTTTTCTTCCTATCAGCAGGCTCAAAGCAATGTTCTTGAAAAATCAAACGATATTTATCATGCAGTACAACGGATTCAAATTTGTTTCAACGAATTCTTCCCGATTATAACAAACCTGCAATATGTGGCAATCTCACAGCGGATTGAAGTTGCAAGAAACAGTGTTATAAGCTCAATACAGTCAACTGTGGACTACATGACAAAACTGATTGCACAGACCGATGAAAACGTGCAGAAAGCGCAGGACATTCTGCAGGATTTTATTACAAACAATACAAAGCAAACAAAAAAGTTTTCAAAAGATGCAAGCATGGACCGAAAGTTTTTTTCAAAAATCAACAAGGAAAAACTCTCGTTCCTTACAACGCTAAAAAAACTGCAGAACAGCTTTGTTGAGGCTGTAAATGATTTTACCGTATATTCGGAAAGCTTTATGTCCAGTTATTCAACAATTGAAAACGCAATTTTTAATCTGGAAGAACTGTCACAAAAGCTTGAAACGGAACAGAGTTCGCTGCGTCATGTAAAATCTGATGCTTTTAAAACAAAAGAAAAACTCATGGCTGAGAACGGCATAACCTCATGGGAAATAAAAAATCATTCCTTTATCGACTTTATAAAGCAGTTTACCGTAATTTCCGACAAAATCGCAGTCGGAAACCTCACCGGCGTAGAGGTTGAAAACGGCGTAGAATCCGGCGAAATAACATTCTTTTAGGAGTCCGCATAAACAACCATGAACCGCCATTTTGATGCGCATTTTCAAAAAGACATTGTAACAATTTTACCGGGCGACTTGTATGTTTCCAACGAAGACATTTTTATTTCAACGGTGCTTGGAAGCTGCATAAGCATTGCACTTTTTGACATGGAAAACCGTATAGGTGGTCTTAACCATTTTATGCTTCCAAAAACATCGCGCATACTTGCAACGAACCAGGAAGAATCCGGAAAATACGGCGAATTTGCGGTGGAACTTTTGATAAACGAGATGATTGCAAATGGTGCACAAAGAAAAAACCTTCAGGCAAAAATATTCGGCGGAGGAAATGTTCTTTCCGACAATAATCATAGCAAAAATCTGACAGGCATAAACAACATAAACTTTGCGTTCGACTTTTTAAAAAATGAAAATATCAATATTGTTGCAAACGATACCGGCGGAATGTATGCACGAAAAATCTACTTTAATCCACCAACAGCCAAAGTGTACTTAAAATACATACAAAAAAGCAGCGTTTCTATGGATACAATGGAAATTATAAACAAGAGAGAAAAAGACTACATAAACAGGCTGCTTCATGAAAAACGAAAAACGGGCGGAATAAAATACTATTAGCATTTACATTGTACATAAAAATAAGTTAATATCAAACCAATTATAAAGGAGTTAAAAATGAAAAAATCATTCGGGCTTATTTCACTTGCAATATTTACTCTGCTCGCATTCAGCTGTTCAACAACAGTATCAACCGATGTTACCCGTCCGGCGGAACTGGATTTGGAAGGTGTAAACACAGTCAGTCTGCTGCCATTCAAAACATCATCAGAAATGGATTTGAATTCAAACGGAACAAAGCCCGTTTATTCTTTTTACGACTATTTTGACAAATATCAGACACAGTATTCTAAGATGAACGATGAATTTGACATTGTAAACGCAATCGATTCAAAGCTTTACACAAAAATGAGCATGGAAAGCGACCTTACACTTGTAGATCCTTCCGCGGTTGAAAGAGCATTCCGTTCAAAAAGCACTCTTCCGGTAGACATCTATGTTACAGGCGGTATTACAAGTTTTTCTTCTATAATTGAATCCGAAGTTGTTGAACGCACTACAAAACAGGGAAAAATTCCTGCCGAAAAATACTGGAGAGAACTGAATCTTTCACTGCTTTATCAGGTAGTTGATACAAATACAAATACAGTTCTTTCTAACAATGAATTTGACTATTCCGCAAAATCTTCAAAAGAATACGTTCTCGACGATGTCGCAACGACTTATTCACTTGCAGAATCAAAAATCAATGCTTTTGTAGCGGAAATAATGAAAGAATTCCTGCCCTACGAAGAGAAAAAAAGCCTTACGCTTTTGTCTCACAAAGATTCCGCGATGAAAGAAGCCGAAAAGCTTGCAAAAAAAGGTCAGCTCGGAATGGCAAAGAATAAGTATCTGAGCCTTTACAATTCAAAAGATTACTTTGAAGCGGGCTACAACGCAGCTCTGCTGCTGCAGGCAATGGAAGAATACGATGATGCAAAGAACGTTATGACAAAAGTATACAAACGTTTCGGTGACCAGCGCGCAAAAACCGCACTCAAAGACATTGAAAACGATATAAAGAGTGCAAAACGCCTTAAAGAACAGCAGAATCAGTAAATTAAAGCTTATAATATCATCACCGTATCAGCACGGTATGGTGATGATAAATTTTGTATAATCATTCAGTTCTGATTCGACACGGATATTCCAGCCGTGCGAATCAATAACACTTTTTACAACTGAAAGCCCCAAACCGCTGCCCTTTTCGCGGCGGGAACAAGATCCCCTGAAAAACGGATCAAAAATAAACGGCAGATCTTCTTCCGAAATTCCTTTTCCGTTGTCGGAAACTGTTATCGTTATATTGTTGCCGGAATAGTCGGCAGTAAAGAAAATCTTTCCGTTTTCAGCGGTGTAGCGAACAGCGTTGCTGGTAAGATTTTCCAAGGCCCGCAAAAAAAGTCCCGGATCAAAGAGCACAGTAACATCATCAGGAACGGAAATATCAGTTTCTATTTGCCGCCGCAGAATATTACCGTCAACCTTAAGATTCCGGGCAAAATCGTTAAGAAATGAAGCGACAGGTTTTGATTCAAGGCTTTCGCGCCATTCCCCTGTATCAAGCTTTGTAAAATTGATAAGTTCATCAATCATATCTTCAAGCTGTGAAATCTTATTGCCTACAATTGCCAGTGATTTTTTTTGCATTTCCTCGTCATCAACAACACCGTCGGCAATCGCTTCGGTATAACCTTTTATAAGCGCGAGCGGTGTCCGCAAATCATGACTTACACCCATAATAAAGCGTCCGCGACGTTGTCTGTCTTCTTTAAGCGCTATCCGCATGCGGTTAAGGCTGTTCGTAAGCGAAGTTATTTCGTTACCGCCGCTTGCCACAACTTCCTCATCAAGATTACCGTCACAAATCTGTCGTGTTGCCTTTTCCAAGACTGTTATTGAGTTTGTAATGTTTTTTGCAATTATAAACAGAACTGAAGCGCAGAACAAAAGCAGAACAAGGCAGATTAAAATTGCAATTCTGTATGTGTAGAAAAAGAACGGTCTGTTGTTTCTGCCCCTCACCGGCATTCGCGTTATTATACAGTAAGGGGAAGCTGTTTTTTCCGGTGCCATGTTAATCTGATAAATGTATTCGTCTGTGTTCCGAACCAGATTCATTATATCGCTGTCAGACAGGCTGATGTTCTGAGGAACGGATTGTATCGTGGAAAACAGAACAATTCCTTCGTGATTCAAAACAACAATTTCCACACGGTTCGGCATTTGCTGCAGCTTGTTCCGTAATTCAGTCCAGGACCTGGAATCAACCGCAACAACTGACATTTCGCTTATTTCTTTGTAATCCGGTACAAGCAGGGATTCCGGTCTGTTATTATAGCGGAAAATGGCTACACATATAAAAACCAAAACAGGTATCAGTACTATACCTGTAAGAAACAACGAAAACTGAGTTTTTATTTTCATATTTCTTTACCCGAAAGAGAAAAGCAGTATCCCATTCCATATATAGTGCGTATAAAATGCGGTTCGGAAGGATTCAGCTCTATCTTTCTTCTTAATCGCTGAATATATACTGCCACAGCAGATAAATCACCGAATTCGGCTTTCCACACATCATCATATATTTTTTCAGGTGAAAGGATTTTTCCTTCATTTTCAACCAAATACACCAAAACAGCGTATTCCTTTGCGGAAAGCGGTATTCTTTCAGTATTAGTATCTGTTATTCTTTTAAGAACAAAACTGTTCATATCAAGAATAAAATTTCCAAACTCAACAATCTTGTCGTCCTGAACAGTTGTAGAATTTTCATGCATACGACGAATCAGAGCTCTTACCCGCGCAACAAGTACTTTGGGTGAAAAAGGCTTTGTAACAAATTCATCCGCTCCGTAACCGAGACCGGCAATAATGTCTTCATCAGCGTCACGTGCCGAAACAATAATAACAGGTATGGAATTTGTTTTTCTAAAATGATTGAGAAATTCAAATCCGTCCATTCCGGGAAGATTCAAATCAAGAATAACCAAATCAGGTGTCCACTTTGACATTTTTTCCAGCGCAATCTCCGCCGTTTCAGCCTGAAAAGTTTCCATTCCTTCTTTTTCAAGATACATAGCTACAAGAGCGGAAAGCTCTTTAACATCTTCCACAATAAGAATTTTTGCTTTCATACTAAATACCAGTTTAATAATCGCATAGTTTTCAAAATAAATAAATTGACATAAAAGGAAATAACAACTTTTTCAAATTCTTTTTATTTTGTGTTAATGACCTCTTTTCAAAAATAGTCTAGTATTGCATTAAGGAAAATTGTAAGTTACAATTTACTAATACAGCTTAGGATAAAAGTAAAATATGAAAATCATTAAAAAAACACTCTTTATTTTCTGTTTTGCAACCGCATTAGCTTTTCTTTATTCTGCCGAAATGGAACTAACTCTTGAAAGAGCACAAGAACTTGCAACGAATCAGAACCCTGATATAAAAAAACAAGAGATTGAGCTGGCTTCAGCACAGAGAGCCGATAAAAATGCATGGAATTCGCTGATACCCTCATTATCGCTGAACGGCGGAATTTCAAATTCACATACAATAAGCGACGGAAAAACATTTTTTCCAAAAGACAGCAGCAGCTGGTCCTGGTCTGGTTCAGCCGGAATAAGCATAGGGCTTAACACAGCCATTCCTATTAAAGCAAAAATAACATCACTCACCTATTCATCAGCAAAAACCGCATATTCAAAACTTGTAAGCAATACGCGGCTCCAGGCAACAACTTCTTTTTACAACCTGCTTTCACAGCAAAAAAACATTGCTATTCTTGAAGAAAGCCTTAACCTTGCCAAAAAACAATATGATCAGGTTAACGCAAACTACAAGAACGGACTTGCATCCGAACTGGAACTGCTAAAAGCCCGCTACTCATATCAGTCCATTCAGCCGAGAATAACGCAGGCTCAGACCTCATATCAAAATTCGCTTTCGTCCTTTTTGCAGCTGCTTGGACTGGACGCGGGAACACAAATAAAATTCAAGGACAACACTTCCATAAAAAAACTGAATTTGCCGCCAGCGGACAAACTTGCGGACGAATTTGTTGAAAACCGTTTTGATGTTATTCAGGCAAGGGAAGCTCTTATAAGGGCACAGCTTTCTGAAAGCCTTTCCAAACATTCGGCATATTCGCCGTCAATAAACATTTCAGAAAGTCTGCGTTCCGGCAGTGAAATAAAAAAAGATGCAAAAACACCGGGACTTAACGGTTCTTTTTCCGTATCCGTTTCCATACCTTTGAACGGATACATTCCGGGTTCAAACGACAACTTAAGTATTAAAAATTCAAAGGATTCCGTTTCAACCGCTGCTATAAGTCTCGAAAATGTAATCAAAAACGCACGACAGGATATTAACAACAAAACAGCGGAATTAGTAAGGCTGTATGAATCGTTAGCAACCAACAGACTTAACAGTACCATAGCCGAAAAAGCCTATGAACTTTCTGTACAAAGCTACAATGCAGGTCTTTTGTCACAGACGGAACTCGCAACACAGCGTCAGGAACTCATTACGGCAAAGCAGACTCTTTCCGAAGCGGAAAGCAATTATCTCGTCAGCATATACAATCTTGCCGCGGCGTTAAACATTCCTGTAAATGAACTTTTATCTAAATATGGAGCCAAAAATGAAGAATAATGATTTTGACTATACCTCTCATCAGGATGAGGCGGATAGTCGGGCAGAATCCAAAAAGAAATCCAATGCTTTTGACAACATTGTTAAAATAATAGTCGTAGCTCTAATCGCAGTTTTTCTTGGACTTACACTGCTAAATTCCTTTTCCAAGAAAAATGCCCCCGGCGGTATGCCAGGAGGCGGTGCACCGGGAGGTATGGGAAAAATGCCGGGTGGACCCGGTGGTAACGGTGCGCAAGCGTTGAACACTATCACAGTTTCAGCAAAAGAAATGAAAAAAGAAACAATACGTGCAACCGTAAAGATAAACGGCGACATAGCGTCAAAAATGGAAGTAACAGCTTTTCCTATTACATCAGGAAAAATCACCCAACTCAAAAAAAATCTGGGTGACTCCGTAAAAAAAGGCGAAGTAATAGCATACGTTGATCCGTCAAAACCGGGTGCAACTTATGCGGCAAGCCCTATTACAGCACCTGTAAGCGGAACAATCATAACCCTCAATGTTAGCACCGGTGACACTGTAAACTCAGGTACAGCTATTGCTACGGTGGGTTCTCTGTCTGACCTTGAAATTGTTACATACGTTTCGGAAAAATATTCCGTATACCTGAAAAAAGGTTTACCGGCATTTGTATCACTTGTTTCAGCTCCTGATGAGTTTTTTCCCGCAACGGTTGAAACACTTAGTCCCGTTGTAGACAATCAAACACGAACAATCCGTTTAGGTTTAAGACTTGATGAGGACGATTCGCGGATAAAACCGGGAATGTTCGCAAGCATAAAGCTTGTTATAAAACAAGAAGACGACACATTTGTTATCCCCAAAAAAGCTCTGAAAACCTATAACGACAAGGACTGTGTATTCGTTATAGAAAACAACGAAGCCAAACGTGTTTTTGTAACAACAGGTATCAGCAATGATTCCGACATACAGCTCACTTCCGGCGTAAAAGAAGGCGATGTAGTTATTACAGCGGGTTCGGTAACAGAAGGCAGTCCGGTTAAAATCGCGGCAACCACATCAGGAGAATAACGTGTCCATAGCAGAACTTTCAGTCCGCCGCCCTGTTACCATTGTAATGGTATACATTCTTATAATCGTATTGTGCTGTGTTTTTCTTCCAAAGCTCGGAATTGCGATGTATCCCGAAACGACCTTTCCGATGATTTCCGTTATGACCACTTACAGCAACGTTGGACCGGAAGAAATAGACAAAAGCGTTACACAGGTTCTTACAAACCAACTGACACGAATCCCGGGCATAAAGTCAATAAATTCAACATCTTCCAACGGAAGCAGCTGGATTGGTATTGAATTCGGATATGACCAGGACTTGGACGAAGCGGCGGATGAAATTCAATCCGCAATTACAAGAGTACAAGGTCGTCTGCCGGATAACTGCAGCACACCTTCAATATTTAAATTCAACTCATCTTCTATGCCAATCATGCGTCTTGCGGTTGAAGGTGATCTGCCGCTGAACGAATTGAAAATACTGGCGGAAGACACGATTGCACCGTTATTGGAGCGTGTTGACGGTGTTTCTTCCATTGATGTTCAGGGTGGCGCGACAAAGCAGATTCGTGTTGATGTTCACCAGAACAGACTGGATGCGTACGGAATCTCATGCAGCACTATCTCACAGGCTCTCGCCGCGAGAAACATTCAGCTTTCTTCAGGAGAAATTACACAGAACAACATCAATTATGAAATCGTAACAAGTGAATATTTTACTTCACTTGACGACATAAGGGAAAC
This sequence comes from Treponema sp. UBA1240, assembly GCA_002308875.1. Classification (GTDB taxonomy): domain Bacteria; phylum Spirochaetota; class Spirochaetia; order Treponematales; family Treponemataceae; genus UBA1240. The sequence goes on along the minus strand of DBWK01000026.1, from coordinate 2,516 downwards.
AATCGTAACCAGCAAGAACGGTGTTCCAATACGGGTTGACGATGTTGCGGAGGTTTACGAAGCTTACAGCAAATCAGGCCGTGTTGTATACATAAACGGTGTACCCGGTCTTTACATAAGCGTATCAAATGAATCCGGTACAAACGCTTCTACAATATCAAAAGGAATCAGACAACAGCTAAAAACTGTAAACTCTGTCCTTCCCAAAGGAATCAGCGTAAGTGTTATAAGTGACGACACTTCAATGATTGATTCTACAATGAATCAGGTATACGGCTCCGCATTTCAGGGAGCAATACTTGCTATGCTTATTATTCTGCTGTTTCTCAGAAACTTAAAAAGTTCTTTTATTATCGGTCTTTCCATCCCGATTAGTATTCTGATTACACTCATGTGTATGGCTCTGATGGATCTTACGGTCAACCTCATGACCATGTCGGGTCTTATTCTTGGTATGGGTATGGTTGTTGACTCATCAATCGTTATTCTTGAAAATATCTACATACACAGGGAAAAAGGCGAAAAACCGGCGGTTGCCGCAATTCTCGGAAGCCGCAACATGATAAACGCCATTGTGGCATCAACACTTACGACCATTTGTGTTTTTGTTCCACTTATCATCTACAAGGCAGACCTTGAAATGATAGGACAGATGTTTAATGAAGCCGTTATAACAGTTGTCATATCACTAGTAGCATCTCTGTTTGTAGCAGTAACACTTGTTCCCGCACTTTGCGGCAGTATTATGCAGATTAATACAAGGGTACAAAAACCTTTGAAATTTCCACCGCTTAAATTTTTGGACAATGCTATCGAAAAAGGCATAACCGGTCTTGAAAACGCCTATGTAAAAGCCCTTAACTTTTGTATCCACAACAGGCTGTTGGTTGTAACACTGGTTATTTCAATGCTTTTGCTTAGCTTCCAAAAGTTTTCATCGTTCGGAATGAACCTTGCACCGTCTTCTAATGCGGATGATCAGGTCAACGTAACCGTAACGCTGCCGATTGGAACAAACAATTCCGTCGTACTTGATTATCTGTTCCAGTTTCAGGACATTGTTGTAAAAGAATGTGAAGGTGCATACAAAAATATCATTATCAATTCCGGAACCGGTAACAGCGGTTCAATTCAGATAAATCTCCCCGAGCTGACGGAACAAACCATGAGTCCTACTGACATAAAGGCAAAGCTTACTCCGTACCTTAAGAACTGGTCGGATGTAACAGTTTCGTTCTCTTCGGGACGCGGTCCTGGTGGCGGCAACAGCGCAATAAACATAAAATTAATGTCAAATGATGCTGATGCCTCGCTTAAAACCGCTAATACGATAGTTGAAATTCTCAAGGAAAAAGTACCTCTTGTAAAAGACATTGCAACCGACTTTGAAAACGGAAGCCCGCGTTTTCAGCTCCAAATAAATACAGAAGCCGCTTCTGCAGCCGGTGTAAGTGTAAATGCAATCGCAACTGAAATAAGAACGGCAATAAACGGTATTACAGCCACCACATATTACAAAGACGGAAACGAATATTCCATAATTGTCGCCCTGCCGGAGCTTGATCTGCAAAACATAACGGACTTAAGTTCACTTTCAGTTTCAACCGCAAAGGGAAGACTGAGCCTTGACAACTTTGTAACATTTGCGGACGGCAAATCTCCGCAGCGTATTCAGCGCGAAGACGGCGAACGTGTAAACCATGTAACGGCAGCCCTTGCCGATGGAGCAACAGTAACGGAAGCACAGGCAATGGTCGAAAGCGTTCTGAAAGACAACCTTGTTCTACCTGATTCGGTTGACATAGAATACACAGGTGACGCACGTGATATTCAGCGGTTCGGAGGCACATTCATCATCGTAATTGTACTTGCAATTTTCCTTGTATTTGCAGTAATGGCGGCACAGTTTGAATCTCTGATAGATCCGTTTATCATCTTCTTTAGTATTCCTCTTCTTGCAATCGGCGTTGTAAGCATTTACATCATTACAAAACAGCAGTTCAGCCTTTATTCGGTTGTAGGTGTTGTTGCACTCGTAGGTGTAGTTGTTAACAACGGTATCGTTCTTGTTGACTACACAAACCAGCTCGTTGAGCAAAAAACGCCGGTCTTTGAAGCCTGCCTTGAAGCGGGTCGTAACAGACTGCGTCCTATTCTGATGTCAACACTGACTACCGTATTAGGAATGGTTCCAATGGCATTTTTCCCGGGTGAAGGTGCCGAATCCATGCAGCCGATTTGTATAACAATGGTAGGCGGACTTATGTCCGGCGCATTCATGACGCTGTTCCTTTCTCCTGTTCTTTACACAGTATTGAATAAGCGCAGAGAAAAGAGATTCAATGACCCGAATGCGTTGATGAATCAGCTTGCGGAACTTGACGGCAGAACCGTAAAATAAATAAAAAAACGCAAAAGTACTTGACAGTTTTTTTAGAAATTATTAGTATACTTAAGCGTAATTGAGTAGGCTAACACTTGCGGTTATATGGGCGAGAGTGGTGAAATTGGCAGAC
>DBWK01000143.1:5870-23467 GCA_002308875.1 Treponema sp. UBA1240 | reverse complement strand
GCATGGTTTCATATGGTTTTAGTGTAAGCCTGTCAGACAGTTATTAAAGATTTTTGTTTGTACTCAGCCTGAGTACAAGTTGTAAACAGTCTGAGTACAACTTGTAGACAGGCTGACTACAACTTGTACACAGCCTGTCTACAGAATTTTATTCACTTATTAAAAGATTGCTTCTCTACACTGTCAGCTGTTTTGCTCTGTAACTTGCTTAACAATCTTTTGTTTGGTAAGATGAATTATGATTGCAAAAAAATTATTCTGTTTTTTGTGCCTCAGCATACTGATTCTTTCAATTTCATGTTCTTCTTCAGATAATAAAAAGCAGCAGACAAAATCCAATCAAAAAGAACTTTTGGCGCTTTTGAACACCAATATGACGGAAGAAAGCCGTTTTACCGTTTTGTATCAGATTGCCAACAACTACATAGCCGAAAACAAACACGATGAACTGGTTTTATTTTTGACAGATTATGTGGAAAAACATCCAAATGACAAATTCAATCCGTACTGGCTGCTTATGGTTGCCTATTCGTATATGGAAAGAGGCGCCCTGCCGATAGCCGAATACTATTTTGACCGCATATTAAATAATTATGACGATTTGATTGTAAAAGACACTTCAATTCATTACACATGCCTTAAAAATCTTGTTAAAATCACAAAGTCATCCGACAGCAAAATAGCGTTTTATACTCAGCTGATTTCACGGTTTCCCGATGATGTAAGCCTTACAGAACTTTACGCAAGACTTGCCGTTGAATATGAGGCACAGGGCGACTGGGAACAGACCATGAAGTATTATTCCCTTTTCCGCTATCAGGCCGATGCCACAACAATTCAAATTTCAGATATTCCGAACATATATACACGAGCCTGCCAGATTACGGACTTTAACGCATCAGCAAAAAACTGGTCGTTTGAATCATTGAGTGCGCTTGAAACAGCTGTTAAAAATGCTATCCGTTCAAAGAATTTCAGGCTTCTTGATACGTACAAGTCAAAGGTTAATTTCTTTGCAATGTCCTGGCAGCAGGATGCGAATGACGTTAACACACAAAAGAATTTCAGCATGACTTCCGTTATGAGCAGTATGGTGCGGTGCAGCAACAACGTTGATGATTCTTCCAACCCGTCGGAAGCGTTCCTGCGTACATGGGGCTGGCCTCAGAATGTTTCGGTCTGGTATTTTTATTTTAGAAAAATCAACTTTCCTTTGGATCCCGATGTTCACGGACGCTGGGAATGGGCAGGCATTTATTTTGGCGAAAAACTATGAAAAAACTTTTTTTTCTGTTGTTTTTATCACTTTGTGTATTTGCGTTTGCTCAAGAAGCAGAACCTCTGTCAGATACAGAACCTGTTATTGAAAAAGCCGCTGAACCAGTCGTTTCTGATGAGAGCGCTGCGGAGACAGAGAATACTGTTGTTGCTGAACAAGTTGCACAGGAACAACCCGCAGAAGAAGAGAACCTTATTCTGCTTTCTGATATCGGGATTCCTTTTCCCGCCGACAACGCAAGATTTTTGCGGTTTTATGAGCAATACACGTCAGACTACGGAAAAAAGTGGCTTGCCGCTGTTATGGAAAACGGAAAGCCTTATAGAAGCTACATACAAAAGAAAATTGCCGAATACGGACTGCCGGAGTGTTTTGAGTTTTTGCCGGTTATAGAATCCAATTTTAATATCAACGCCACATCCAAATCCGGGGCTACCGGCTTGTGGCAGTTTATGAAGAACAGTATTGCACCCTATAACATAAGGGTAAATGAGTGGTTTGACGAACGGCGCGACCCGTGGCTTTCTACGGATGCGGCAATCCGCAAGCTTAAAGAAAACTACGATGTTCTCGGTGACTGGTGTCTGGCGCTTGCAGCTTATAACACCGGACTCGGCGGAATAAGCCGTATTGTGAAAAAAAACGGTACAAATGATTACTGGCTTTTGTCTGAAAAAAAGCTTTTAAAAACGGAAACGCTCAATTATGTTCCCAAATTTCTGGCGATTGCGCAGATTTTGACGAATGCCGAAAAATACGGAATCCTTATTCAGACGGAAGAAACGGAAGAAGAAGCGGAACCTGAGCAGTATACGGTTATAAAGACAACCCGCAATATGGACTTGGGCGTTATTGCGGAACTGGCAGAAATAGACAACAAGCTTATAAGCTTTTTAAACCCTGCGTTGTTTTATGGTGTTACACCGCCTGATATTTCATACGGACTGCGTGTTCCTGCCGCCGCTAAAGACAAAGTTAACGAGATTATTGCCGATAAAAATCTTCTTCTTGTAAAGTATCACCGTTACAAAATAAAATCCCGCGATACTCTGTATGCGCTTGCCAAGCACTATTCTGTATCAGTGGATATGATTCTTCAGGCAAATCCCGGCATTTCGGCAGAAACGCTGCAAATCGGCAAAACCCTGCTTATTCCGGCACTTAAAGATGTAAGTCCTTATGCGGGCAAAAAGAATGCGGAAAAAATCGCATATGAGGGTGTGCACATTGTTGAGCAGGGCGAAACACTTTGGGGCTTGTCGCTTAAATACAATGTGCAGGTTGAAAGCCTCGCCGAAGAAAATAATATGGATGTTAATGCAATTCTTCGTATAGGAAGTAAATTAAAAGTGCCGATAATAAAGTAGTTTTTTTGAGGAAAATGATAATGAGAAAAACCTTTGGAAAAATCTGTGTACTTTGTTTTGTTTTTTCACTGCTGTGCTTTGTTTTTGCCCAGACTATAGAGTCTTCAAGCAGTATTGACTGGACTTCCCAAACTTTTGAATCGAATATTTCTCTCGATCTTATAAAAGCCGGAATAAAAATGCCTTCCGGCAGAAATGCCGCCGTTGAACGCATTACAATGCAAATTCCGCTTTTGGTCAAAGATTCGCTGCTTTCAATAAGGGTTAATTCTTTTACAACACTCGGCGATTTGGTTGCAAACGGAACAATAACACTGGAGCAGCTCAGTACCATCATTGACAACGGTAAAAAGACCCCCAGTTATTTTTCGAACGAAACGAACAATCTTGAACTTTCGCACATGATTTCGCTCAACAGCATTTCAAAAACCCTGATAAATCATACTTACGTATATCAGCCCAAAAAGCCGCTGGACAGGATTGCTTCCAGAGCATATTCGGGCATTATAATCGACGCACGCGGTTCTCTGCCTGTTCACGGCGAGTTTGTTGCGGATTCGGTTGAACCCTGTCTGTTCCCGCAGATTTGGGATATGCAGATGAATCTGCTTTATGAAAAGAATATGGTTGAGCCGGAGATTGTTTCGCAGCAAGGAATTGTAAACTATGTTTACAGCGATGACACAAACCTGTATCAGGACAGGGTAGGAAAGGATCCTTTGCGCATAAAAGCAAGACAGGTTTACGGAACAAACCGTACCGACCCTGTTATTTCAGATTCTGATGCGCTCAGAATTCTGACTGTTCCCGAAAATCTTGAACTGTTGCGGCAGGGTAAAGTTGTTATTATTCTTGACAAGGAAAAACTTGTACACCCGATTAAGGTTCCGCTCAAAAATGATTCGTACTACTTTGCGTTTGAAGATTTGACAAAGAGAATTACAAAGGATAACATAGCCGCTCCGCCGGTTGACCGCGAAACAGGACTTATGGTTGTTGTTGAAAACATCCAGTTCCTGCCGGATTCGGCTGAGATTCTTCCTTCTGAATCTGAACGTTTGAACCAGATTGCGGAAGCAATAAAGAACGCTATACGCTTTAATACTTTCTCCATCCTGGTTGAAGGTCATACTGCCCGTATAGGTGATATTAACACGGAGCTTCCTCTTTCGCAGGCAAGAGCAAAAACAATTGTTGATGAAATTGTTAAGCGCGGTGTACCGGAAGACCTGTTTACCTACAAGGGCTACGGCGGAAATGTGCCTGTTGCGGACAATGATACACCGGAAGGACGCGCAAAGAACCGTCGTGTTCAAATAACCCTTCAGCCGGTTTTTGAATATTCCACCTGGTACTAGTTTTGATGGGGCGGAACGGATTAGTGTTCTGCTCTGTGGCTTTTTTCTATCGCTTCCCAAAGACCGTTAAGATATGCGGCACCAAGCGCACGGTCGTACAAACCATATCCCGGCATGGAAACTTCTCCCCATATCGTTCTTCCGTGGTCGGGGCGTATTGGACCGGAAAAACCTGTTTCATACAATGCTTTCATAATTGCGTACATATCGAACGAACCGTCCGCGGAAAGATGTGCCGCTTCTTCAAATTTTCCGGGTGCTTCATGCCACAGGTTTCGGACGTGGGCAAAGTGGATTCTGCCTTTGCATGCGCGGATAATGTCCGGCAAATCGTTTTGGGGGTTTGTACCGAGCGAGCCGGTGCACATTGTTATTCCGTTGTGAACGTTGTCTACCGCTTTTAACATTCGCAATATCTGGTCCTTGCCGGTTATAATTCTCGGCAGGTTAAAAACGGGCCAGGCGGGATCATCAGGATGAATCGCCATATTTATGTTGTATTTGTCGCATACCGGCATAATTGCTTTTAAAAAGTAAACCAGGTTACTAAAAAGCTTTTCTTTGTCAACGTTTTTGTACCCGTCAAAAAGTTGTTTTATTTTCCTCATTCTTTCGGGTTCCCAGCCGGGCAGAACAAAGCCGTTTGATTTTTTGTCAAGGTTTGCGAACATTTCTTCGGGGTTTATTTTATCAATGTCGGCCTGATTATACGCTAAAACGGTTGAACCGTCGGGACGTTTTTTTGCGAGGTCGCTTCGCGTCCAGTCAAAAACAGGCATAAAATTGTAGCAGACCATGTGAATGTCTTCTTTACCGAGTAGTTCGAGTGTTTTAATGTAGTTTTCGATGTACTCATCCCTGCGCCCGGTTCCTGTTTTTATGTCATCGTGAATGTTTACGCTTTCAATGCCCGAAATTTCAAGTCCTGCGTCCTGTACTTCTTTTTTGAGCGCGCGGATTTTGTTCACATCCCATGCTTCTCCCGGCACACTGTCGTAAAGTGTTGTAATAACTCCCTTTACTCCCGGAATTTGCCTTATCTGCCAAAGGGATATTGAATCAAATCCTGTGCCGAACCATCTGAATGTCATTTTCATATTTATGTTCCTCGTGTGTGATTAAACGTATTTTTCGAGAGTTTTTGCAACCGCGCCTCTGCCCGCCGTCAGTTCAATAAAATACGATTCTATTTTTTGCGCCAGAACGGTTTGCGTCAAGTCTGTTCCAAAAAGCGTTTTATTTTTTAGCAACGGTGGAAGAACACCTTTTGCGGTGTTTTGTTCTCCAAGCCTTACACCTGCCAAAGCCTTCTGCAAATCCTCGAGCATTGGGTCGGAACTTGGTTCAAAAGCGTTTCCGTTATCGTCCACCGCAAGCAGATATCGGAACCAGCCGGCTATGGCAAGAGGTATTCCGACAAAAAAATCCATCGGCTTGTTCTGACTTATGTATGATTTTATTGTTTCGACGAATCGCACCGGAATTTTCTGCGATGTGTCGGTTGCAATGCGCTGCGGTGTGTCGGGAATGTTTGGATTTGGAAGTCGCTTTGTAATTACTTCTTCTATAAAATCTGCCGGATTTATTATGCGCGGATTGGCTACTACAGGAAGCCCCTCATCATAGCCGATCCGCTTTATAAGCTTTGTAAGGTACGGATTTTTCATTTCGTCCGCAATATACTTATAACCCAGAAGACAGCCGTAAACTGCAAGCGCTGTATGCAGCGGATTAAGACATGCGGTTACTTTCATCTGCTCAACGCGGTTTACTGTGTCACGGTTGGTCATGAAAACACCGCAATCTTTCAATTTTTCAAAAGCAGGGCGCCCGGCAGGGAATTTGTCTTCTATTACAAGGTATTGTGCCGGTTCTGCGTTTACAAAGGGCGCTGTGTAAGAGTTCCGGTTTGTTGTGATTGGCGCAATATTTGTTATGCCCAGTGCTTCAAGCTGTTTTTGCACGGAAGTGGCCGGGCGAGGTGTTATTTTGTCTATCATTGTCCATGGAAAAGCAATCTTTTGTTCATCGGTGAGATAATCCATAAAACCGGCATCCACAAATCCGTTTTTTATCCAGGCCTGTGCAATTTGGCATACCGATTTTTTAAGTGTTTCGCCGTTGTGTGAACAGTTGTCCATACTTACAAGCGCAAGCGGAGCTTTGTTCTTTTTGAAACGCTCGTATAAAAGTGCTGTTATTACACTCATTGTATGCACCGGCTTGGTATTTCCGTTCTTCATATCGTTTTCGGCAATTTGGGTAAGGTTGCCGTCAATGCCATACAGCGAATAACCTTTTTCCGTAATTGTAAAGCTGACTATCTGCAGCTCCGGTGCTGTAAAAATCCTGCACAGCCGTTCCCATGCCGCTTTGTTCGCTGAATTTGCCGGAAGAACTTCAGTAACGGATGCAATAACTTTTTTACGGAGTGTGCCGTCCGCGTTCATTATTGCAAGCAAGGTAAGGTTGTCAAACGGTGTAAAAATTCTTTCTATTATATCGTAGTCAAACGGAACTACGGCGATTATGCCTGTTTGTGCAAGTTTTGCGTTTAGCAACTGTTGTTGTAATTCAGCTATAAAACCGCGGAAAATATTTCCGGCGCCAAAATGAATCCATGCGGGTGATTGTTTTGTTGTGGCAGAAACGGTTTCTATGTCAAAATCCGGCAGTTCTATTCCGGCATCAGTCCATTTTTGTCTGTTTTTTAAATCCGATTTTTGTAGTACCAGCATACAGAGCCTCGTTAATGATATGTTGAACTACTTGCCTGTTTTTGTCAAATATTTATTACATTCGTACGGTCCATACTTTAGCATCGTAAAGTACGCTCCGTAGCACCGTAAAGTATGGACCGTAGCGTCGTAAAGTACGCTCCGTAGCTCCTTAAAGTACGTACTTTAAAATTGTATAGTACTATTCATTTTTTTTGTGCTTGTGAAATATTTCACAGATAGATGTTGACACAAATTCAAAAAAACAGTACAGTAACTGTGAAATTATTCACAGGGCGTATGAAAACGGATATACCAAAGCCAACATTGGACAGATTAGTTTCTCTAGCAAGATTACTGAATCAGTTGGAAAAAGATGTTTCCGTGGTTTCATCCGCAGAACTGGAAAAGCTTACGGGTTGGTCAAGAGATACCATAAGAAGGGATATTTCACTTTTAGGTGCAAATTGTTCAACTGCGAGCGGATACAAAATTTCTGAACTGAAGACAACGATACACAAGTATATCGGATCACCGGACGAAACAATCAAATGCTGTATTGTGGGGCTCGGACGCATGGGCGAAGCTCTTATGGAATACAGTGGTTTTGCGAATACCGCATTCAAATTGGTCGCCGGATTCGACAGTAACGTTAACAGGACAGAAACATTACGTTCTCCGTTCCCTCTTTACACAACCACACAAATGGAATCCGTAATAAAAAATGAACGGATTGAATTTGCCATTTTAACCGTACCGGAGCAATCCGCACAGGCAGTAGCCGAAAAGCTGGTTGAATACGGAATAACCGGTATCGTTAATTTTACGACGGCAATTCTATCATTGCCGGAAACAATTAAAATTGAGAACATATCTGTGCTTGATGCATTGCAAAAGCTTGCCGCACAATATTCGGTTCTCGGGAGCAAAAAATGAAACGCGTGTACAATTTTTCAGCAGGACCATCCTGCTTGCCGGAAGAAGTTTTAAAAGAATGTGCAGCAGAAATGCTTGATTATCAGGGAACCGGACAGTCTGTTATGGAAATGAGCCACCGCTCAAAATTTTACGAGCCGATTATCGCCGATGCGGAAGCTATGGTACGCAAACTGATGAACGTGCCTGACAATTACAAGGTTTTGTTCCTGCAGGGCGGCGGTTCTACACAGTTTGCAATGGTTGCTGAAAACCTCGGTATTAAAACAGGCAAAGCCGCATACATCAATACCGGTGTTTGGTCAAAAAAAGCAATTGCCGAAGCAAAAAAACTCGGAGTACAGGTAGATGTTATTGCAACAAGTGAAGATAAAAACTTTTCATATATTCCGCGTGTAGAAAAAATCACAGGCGACTATGACTACGCATACATCTGCTTTAACAATACAATTATGGGAACTCACTACGAATATATTCCCGATACAGGAAACATTCCGCTGGTTGCAGATATTTCTTCATGTGTATTGAGCGAACCGCTCGATGTTACCAAATTTGGTCTTTTGTTTGCTGGCGCTCAGAAGAACCTTGCACCTGCCGGTGTTACTCTTGTTATCATCCGCGAAGACCTGATTCCCGATGAATGCCGTCCTGGAACTCCAACCATGTTGATGTACAAAACACATGCCGAAAACGGCTCAATGTACAATACACCGCCATGCTACACAATCTACGTACTTGGCAAGGTTCTTCACTGGGTCGAAAAGAACGGCGGTGCGGAAGGCATGGGCAAACGCAATCGTGAAAAAGCCGATTATCTGTACAACTTCCTTGATAACAGCGACTTTTACCACGCTACTACCGAAAAAGGCAGCCGCTCATTGATGAATGTTCCGTTCCTTACAAAGTATTCGACCGGTGCAACTGACGAAGCTTCCGTTGCAAAAGAAAAGGAAATCAACGACAAGTTTGTAAAAGAAGCAACAGCTGCAGGTCTTGTAAACCTTAAAGGACACCGCCTTGTAGGTGGAATGCGCGCTTCAATTTACAACGCTATGGGACTTGACGGCGTAAAGGCGCTTGTTGACTTTATGAAAAAGTTCGCAGACGAGAATAAATAACACTAATACTGCGGACAATTTTTTAAGGAGATTAACATGTACAAAATTCAAACACTGAATAAAATATCACCTGACGGACTTGCTAAATTTCCCCGTGAGGATTATGAAATTGCAAGTGAAATTCTTAATCCTGATGCAATTCTGCTGCGTTCTGCGGATATGCACACAATGGAAATTCCTGCAACCGTAAAAGCTGTTGCACGTGCCGGTGCAGGAACAAACAATATTCCGATTCCGGCAATGACCGCAAAAGGAATTGTTGTATTCAACACACCGGGTGCAAACGCAAACGCTGTTAAAGAACTTGTTATTGCAGCCCTGCTTTTTTCAAGCCGGCCTGTTCACGCAGCGGCTGCCTGGGCAAAAACACTCGCGGGTAAAGGTGATGAAATTCCTGATCTTGCCGAAAAAGGCAAAAGCCAGTTTGTAGGACCGGAAATCAAAGGCAAAACACTTGGTGTAATCGGACTTGGTGCAATCGGTGCAATGGTTGCAAACGCCGCAATCGGACTTGGTATGGAAGTAATCGGCTATGACCCGTATCTTTCTGTTGATGCCGCATGGTCACTCAGCCGCGCCGTTCACAAGGCTGAAAGCCTTGATGCACTTTTGTCAAAATCTGACTACATTACAATTCATATTCCGCAGACAAACGACACAAAGGGCTTTATCAACGCAGACCGCATCAGCATCATGAAAAAAGGTGTACGCCTTCTCAACTTTGCACGCGGCGGACTTGTTGTAAACAAGGACTTGCTTGCTGCAATCGACAGCGGCAAGGTTGCGGGTTACACATGTGACTTTGCTGACGAAGACCTGCTTAAAAACGACAAAGTTATCTGCCTCCCGCACCTCGGCGCATCAACACCCGAAGCCGAAGACAACTGCGCGTTTATGGCTGTTGCACAGCTGCGCGATTTTCTTGAAAACGGAAACATTGTTAATTCCGTTAACTTTCCTAAGTGCCGGATGGATGAACCTGTTCCTGAAAACGGAACACGCATCTGTATTGCGAACAAAAACATACCGAACATGGTCGGTCAGATTACAACCGTGCTTGCGGATGCAAAATGCAACATTGCGGCAATGGTCAACCAAAACCGCGCAGATGTTGCGTACAACATCATCGATGTTGAAAACAAAATTGGCGACGATATTGCCGACAAGCTCCGTGCAATTGACGGCGTAATTGCAGTTAGGTTGATAACCGCTTAAGTTTTACCCGCTTTAATCATAATAACACCGCAACATTTGTTTGCAAACATTCGTTTGAAAACTCTTGCAAATGTTGCGGTTTTTTGTCATAATCCACATTATGATTGTAAATTCAAGAATGTATTTTAATAAGTATTCGCAAATCTTAAAAACGTCTGCTTTTGTGCATTTTGCAGGTTTGTTCCTTGTTTTTTCACTTATTTTTTTAACGGCCTTGTATGTTTTTCAGCCGTATTTTGTTTCTGATTCCGTTTCTGCCGCAATGCCGCTTGTTTTTATGAAGCAGCCTGTAGATTCCGTTAATCCTGCCGATTTTAATAAAACTGCCGCCGCTTATTCCTCAGAGCCCGACAAAGGGCTTGTGTGCTACCGCGATGAGGCAACACGTGACAATGTTATTTGGTTTTATACGCATATTACCGGAAATGTGAACGTTGCGCGCGCAATCCTTGAATCTGCCGACAAAAACGATATTCCGCTTTCTCTTGCGTTTTCGCTTGCTTACATTGAAAGCCACTACAAGACCCGCTCCGTGAATCATAATAAAAATTCCACTGTTGACCGCGGGTTGTTTCAGCTGAACAACAAATCGTTCCCCAAGCTGGACGAGCAGGACTTTTTCAATCCGTACACAAATGCCAGATACGGCTTGTCGCATCTGCGCTACTGCCTTGATACAGCCGGAAACGAGATTTCAGCACTTGCAATGTATAATGCCGGTGTAACAAAGGTTAAGTCCGGTTCTACACCGCAGGTAACGCTTAACTATGTTTCACAGATTACCGAATACCGCAAGGGTATTGATTTGCTGTTTGAAAAAGAGATTCTTGATAAACGTGAGAATGAGTCTGTAACGCTTGCGTTTAAAAACTGATTTTACGCCGAAGTCGCCTTTTTCTCTGCAATGTAGATTTGCAGGAGAGAAACGAACTGATACAGCATTTTGTAAACACGTGTCATAAGTGGTTTTACTGCACCATCTGATACATGAATAATTTCCTGCCAGTTCATCAGCAGTTCCGGCTTTGGATTGTCAACTTCGTCAATAAGCCGTTTGAGCGTTTTGGCGTATACAATCATATACTGCGAAGAGCGCGTTATAAAAGTGAAGGCCTGATTATTCACGTCTTTAAGGCTTACCTGCAGTGCATGAAGTGCTTCCTTATCCCTGTCGGCTTTTGAAGAAAGCGATTTGAGCTTTGAACCTGATGCAACGTTTTCGCCAAGTGAATCATCAAATGCTGTGATTTTTTCTGAAATTTCAAGCAGAGAATGATACGCGTTTGACATTTCGTTTGAAAGTTCCGGCGAAACCCACTTGCCGCGTACCAGAATAAAATCACTCAGCTCGCGGACGTCTTTTTTGAAGTAGTCGTTCAAAAAAGCTTTGAGGTAGTTAAGCGGATTGCACAGCGTATACTGCGGAAGTCCGCGTTTGATAAAGTATTCGTTTGCTGTATTAACGTAATTCTTAAGCTTTACTACGTCGGTTGTGCCAAAAATCGCATTCAGGAGCTCACCGGTTTTTGAATTCTTTTTGTCTGTTGAAATCTTTTTAAGGGTTTGTTCCGTCTGTGTTTTAAGCTTATTAAGATAAACCTCAATAAGTTTTTCGTTTGTTTTTGCAGGCGGCGCATGGTATCCGGGCGTGTCGGTTGTGTATTCGATGATGTTCTCAAGTGTTCTTTCCGCCCGCATCGAGTTTAGCCTTGCAACAACCTTGTTCCACAGTCCGGCCTGAACAAGGTCTACGGATTTATACGCTTTTACGAATTTTATCAGTATTGTCCAGTCAGTTTTTTGCGGAAGCGCCCAGGCAACGGCCAAAAAGTCTTTTAAATCATCAACCGCCGCGCTGGCTTTTACTGGCGAAAAGACCGGTGTTGAAGAAAAATTTCGTTCCTGCATCGAAGGATCGAATTTTTTCAGCAGCATGAAAAAGTCGTATGAAACAAATGACGTAAAAGTCATAAACTGATTGTACAGAATTTCGATGGATATCGTTTTCTGGCTGTCAAAGCCGGAGGATAATACTTCTATGTCTTTTTTTACTTCAGCATAAAGTTCCTTTACACCGGTTTTTTCCGCGCTGCTTATGATGTAGTCGTCGGAAAGCCGTGCAAGGGCTTCTTTCTGCCTGTCCGAAAGATAGTATTCTATTATTGCGTTCTTAAGCACATTGGATGTTTGCATATTTGAGAACATCGTCTGTGCAGGGGAGATAATCTTGTAAATGTCGTAAAACAGTTTTGCGAAAGGCGGCAGAAGCTGTTTGGCCTGCAGTTTGTAGAATTTGTATTTGGACTTGGAAATCTGTTTGCCTATAAGCTTCAGTTCCCGTTTTTTCTTTGCTTCGGGATCTGAAGAGGCAAACATATCGCCAAAAATTTTCTGAAAAAAGCCTTCGTCGTTTTTCTTTTGTGTAGATGCCATAGAAATAATATCGACCAAAAACCTTATTCTGTCAATAAAAAGAGAACTTTTGTAGGACAGCCGGCAACGCATTCACCGCAGGCGATACACTTTGTATAGTCTGTAACCGGAATGCCGTCTACAAGTTTGATTGCGCCCTGTTTACATGTTCTTTCGCATTTTCCGCATTTTATACAGCCGCTTTTACACTGCTTTATAATGGAAGGTTTGTTCTGCGAACGGTTTGAACACAGTGCAATCGAGCCTTTTCTCTCGACAGGAATTTTTGCAAGCAGGTGCTGAGGGCATGTTTTTACACACATACCGCATCCTGTACACTTTTGCTTGTCTATTTCGGGCAGGCCGCTTTCTGCAATGTGAATTGCGTCAAAACGGCAGGCTTCAACGCAGTCGCCGAACCCGATGCAGCCCCATGCGCACATTTTTGTTCCGCCTATGCTTTGTTTTGCACCGGCACAGGTTGAAATTCCGATATATTCGCCTTTAAGAACGGCATGTTCTTTGGAGCCCTGACACGCAAGAATCGCTATCTGTTCTTCGGCGGAAGACTGAACTCCCATTATTTCCGCAAGTTTTTGTGCGGTCTGTTTGCCGCCGGCGGAACAACCGTCTACGGAAGACTTGCCTTTGGCAACTGCCGCCGCGTATCCGTCACAACCCGGAAAACCGCAGCCTCCGCAGTTTGCACCGGGAAGAGCAGCACGGATTTTTCCCTGCAGAGGGTCTTCCTGAACATAGAATACTTTTTTGAAAAAACCCAGCAGAAAACCGAGTACAAAAGCCAGAACAACGGCTACCAATGCTGTATAAAGTATGATCATTTCCGTTCTCCTGTTATTTTATAAGTCCCGCAAAGCCTGAGAATGCGAGCGACAGCAACGATGCCGTTACAAAAAGAATCGGAGTTCCCTTGAGAAACTTGGGAACAGGAGAAATCTTTATCCGTTCCCTGATTCCTGACATAAGGAACATTGCAAGAAGGAATCCTGCCGCAGAACCAAAAGCATAAACTATTGACTGAGCGAATGAGTATTCCTTTTTTATGCAGTTCAGTGTTACGGCAAGAATTGCACAGTTTGTGGTGATAAGCGCAAGGTAAACACCCATTGAGCTGTACAGTGCCGGCGCTGATTTTTTAAGATAGAATTCTACCAGCTGAACCAAACTTGCAATAACAAGAATGAATGTCAGAGTCTGCAAAAACTGGAGTTCCAGCGGTGCCAGAATAAAGTGGTAAAGCGGATAGGTAACTACCGTTGCAAGAATCATTACAAATGATGTGGCGATACCCATGCCGACTGCCTTGCCGGTGTCTGTAGTCATACCGATAAACGGACACAATGCCAGAAACTGAATGAGAACAACATTGTCAACCAGCATGGAAGAAAGAAAGATTTTCAGCAGCTCATTCATTTTGTTACCTCTTTTTTCATGGCAGCCTTAACAGCAATGCTTATTGCAATAAAAAGCCCGAATACAAAAAATCCTCCGGGAGCTTTTGTAAAAAATCCGATTGTGTATGCTTCGGGAATGATGCGGAACCTGAAAATTGTACCGCTTCCGAGAAGTTCCCTTATAAGCGAGATTCCGCACAGAACCCAGGTATAGCCGAGTCCCATGCCGAGACCGTCCAACAGTGCGTCAGATGGACAGTTCTTTGAGGCGAATGATTCCACACGTCCCATGATTATACAGTTTACAACAATAAGGGGAATAAAAACGCCCATCGCTTCGGAAAGAGCGGGTAGAAACGCTTGCATAAGCAAATCTACAATCGTTGTAAAAGAAGCAATAACGATGATAAAAACAGGAATTCTCACGGAATCGGGAATAAGTTTTCGGAACAGGCTTATAATCAGCTCGCTCATAACAAGAACGAACGTCATTGAAAGCCCCATACTGATACCGTTGGCAAGTTCCTGTGTAACTGCGAGTGAGGAGCAAAGCCCTATCATGAGAACCAAAAGAGGGTTTTCGGCTAAAAGACCGTTTGTAAATATTTTCAGCTTTTGTTTCATCAGTTTGCCCCCGAAAAATAGTTTTTTGCAGTTGTAGAAGCTGTTTTTATAATGGCGGCAATTCCCTTTGACGAGAATGAAGCGCCTGATATTGCCTCTACGTCCTGATTGACTTCAAAGGCGTCTGACCAGCTTTTGCCGGTGTACTGATCCATGTAGCCGTTATCTTTTGCTTTCTGCCCGAATCCGGGTGAGTCCGAAAGTTCAATAAAACTGGTTCCTGTGATTGAACCGTTTATGTCGATTCCTACAAGAATGACAGCACTTTCGTATGTAGGACCTGAAGCCTGAATTACGGCACCGAGTACGTTGTCACCGTCTTTTGCAAGATTGAACGAGTCTATGTGAATAGAAGAACCTGTTTCAAATCCTTCATCTACGGCTTCAAAAGCTGTTGCCTGCGGAAAAACCTGCTTCATTTTTTCAGCGGTTTCCCTTGCTTTAGGTCCCTCAATAAGGGGCAAAGTAAAACTGTTTACAACTGCAAGGGCCACACAGGCTACAAGAGCAAAAGAAGCAAGAACAAAACCGAGTTTAAGCATTTCTTTCATTTTGTTGCAGCTCCTTTTTTGTTTGATGTATAGCCGTATTTTCGTTGTGTAAGTTTGTTAAGGAACGATACAATCGTGTTCATAATCAGAATACTGAACATAACGCCTTCGGGATAACCGCTGAAATGGCGGATAAGAGCTGTTATAAGCCCGCACCCGAAACCGAACAAAAGCCGTCCTTTTGCTGTTACAGGCGATGTTGCGTAATCAGTTGTCATGAAAACCGCACCAAAGCACAAACCGCCGGACATGAGCGCAAACAGCGGATCACCGGAAAAAAGTCCGTATGAGCCGGTAAAAGCCCATTCGTAAAGAACAGCCGTGGCAATCATAGCAACAGGAGCCCGCCAGTCAATAACCTTTGTTACAAGCAGGAAGATAAATGCAAGAAGAATAAGAGCTATGCTTGATTCTCCGATACAGCCGGTACGGTTGCCGAGGAACATATCCAGGTAGGAAAAACCTTTCATTCCGTTTATAAGCGGTGTAGCTGAAGAAAGAGCATCAAGTGATGTAAAAGCAGTTCTGTGCCACTTTGCCATTGCGGCGGGAAAACTTACAAACAAAAACGCGCGGCCTGTAAGGGCAGGGTTAAAAACATTCGCACCGAGTCCGCCGAAAAACTCTTTTGCAACAACAATTGCAAAGAACGCGCCGAGTATAATCATCCAGAAAGGAACGGCGGGCGGCATAACAAGCGCGAGCAGCAATCCCGTAACAACAGCCGAAAGGTCACCGCAACGGTTTTTTTGATGTGTCAGTTTTCTGAAAATAAATTCAAATCCAACGCATGAAACTACGGAAACAAGTATTGTTATCAGCGCGGAAATTCCGTATAGAACAACGCCCGAAACACACACTGGCAGCAGGGCGATTATTACGCACAGCATTATTGCGGGTGTGGTAGCTTTATGTGAAATATGAGGACTTGATGAAAGATATATTTCGTTTTTATCAGAGGGAGCCATCAGTTGTTTCCTCCTTGTGCTTTTTGCGCCGCCGCTCTTGCTTTGAGCTGCTGTTTTCCAATGCGGATGCGCTGAACCAGCTTAATCTGTCCGGGGCAGACGTAGGCGCATGAACCGCATTCAATACAGTCCGAAAGACCGTATTTTACTGCCTCATCCAGGTTACCGGCATTGAGCGAGCGAATCATCATTACAGGTGCAAGACGGCAAGGACAGGCTTTTATACATCGTCCGCAGCTGATACATACGTCTTCCTGCTGCAGGTTGAGTTCGGCTTTGCCCAAAAACAATACACCTGATGTGTTTTTTTGAACGGGGAAATTCGCTGTCATCATCGAATCGCCCATCATCGGACCGCCGGATATTATTTTGCATACACCCGGTTTAAGCTGAATAACTTCGGGAATCAAATCTCCAACGAGTGTTCCGACCGGAACAAGCAGGTTTTTGGGCTGCTCGCACTGTTCGCCCGAAATAGTCAATCCTCTTTCGATGAGCGGCTTTCCCAGTCTGAAAGCGTCTGCAATTGCGGCGAGTGTACCGACGTTCTGAATAATGCAGCCTGCATCAGCCGGAAGTTTGCCGGCAGGAATTTCGCGCTTTACGACGGCTTTTACAAGCATTTTTTCGCCGCCCTGTGGATACTTGGTTTTTACAAGACAAACCCTGATGCCGGAAAAGCCTGATTCTGCAATGGCTTTTTCCAATGTTTCAACAAGATACTTTTTATTGTCTTCAAGAACAATAATGCCTTCAGGTGCGTTTGTAATCTTCATACAGGCGGCAAGACCGTAAACAACACTTTCTGTGTTTTCCTGCATGATTCTTTCGTCTATGGTAAGGTACGGCTCACATTCCGCGCCGTTTGCAAAAACAAAGTCAATTTTTTTGTCAGCCGGTGGGTTCAGCTTTACATGAGTCGGAAAAGCTGCGCCTCCCATACCGCAGATTCCTGCGGCACGTACGCGGGCGATGGCTTCTTCCTTTGAGCACTTGAACGGATCAAGCGGTTCCATGTACGCGGTTCTTTCTGAACCGTCGTCTTCAATCACTATGCAGAGTGCTTCTGTGTTTCCCGTTACAATGCGAGGTTCAATTTTTGTTACCTTGCCCGGAACAGAAGCATGTACAGGTGCGGAAATATAAGCGTCAGAATCCGCGATAATCTGTCCTTTGGATACAATATCACCCACGGATACAAGCGGTTTGTTTGCAGCTCCGCCCTGAGTTACGGGAATTACAACAGTTTTTGTGGATGGAAAGGCTTTTTCCATTTTACAGCTGTTTGACAATTCCTTTTTTTCGGACGGATAGATACCGCCCTTAAAGGTATACAATCTCATATTATTGTAATAATAGTTTACTCTTATTCAATGGTCAAGTTATTTCTTTTTGTTTTATCAGTTTCGGGCGTTTTGCCGGTAGTATCAGAGAAGTTCCCTATTGTAATGCTGAATCTTTCCATTATACTTAAATAAAGCTTTATGCTTAGAAAGTTTTACGGCAGGTTTATTTATGATTGAAAAACAACCACTTATAACACATATGTATACGGCGGATCCTTCCGTTCATGTTTTTAACGGCAAACTGTATATTTATCCGTCCCACGATTTGGATCTCGACATTGCATCCAATGA